>DATAAQ010000101.1:0-6596 GCA_036260055.1 Gaiellaceae bacterium
CGCGGGGACGTCCACCGGCTCCGGCCGCCACGAGGGCGCGACGCGGAGCGCCCGGTCGTAGCTGGCGGGGCGCGGCGAGCCGGCTGGAGCCGGCGCCTCGGCGTCCGCACGGAGGCTCGCCGCGTCCTCGGCGGCCCGCTCGCGGCGAAGCTCGAGCCGCTCGAGCGCGCTGCGGAGCCGGTAGAGCGCCGCCGTCGCGTGCTCGTGCCGCGTCGCCGCCTCGGCGAGGCCCTCCTCCGCCCGGCGGCGCTCGGCGAGAACGCCCTCGAGACGCTCGTCGCGCCGCCGCCGCTCCAGCGCGGCCTCCGTATGCTGCTCCCCGACGTCGGCGAGCCGCCGCTCGAGCCGCTCGAGCTCGGCCGCCGCGAGCCTCGTCCGCAGCCGCTCGATCTCCCGGCCGAGCTTCTCGGCCCGCTCGGCCGCGCTGGCCTGGAGGGCGAGCGGGCGCAGCCGCTTTCGGACCTCGTCCTCGAGGTCGCGCGCCCGCTCCGCCTGCGTCTCGACACGGGCGAGCTTCAGCTCCGCCCGGTGGCGCCGGCGCTTGAACCTCCCGAGGCCCGCCGCCTCCTCCACGAGCGCGCGCCGCTCGCGCGGCTTCGAGGCGAGGATCTGCTCCACGCGGCCCTGGCCGACGACCGAGTGCATCTCGCCGCCCAGGCCGATGTCGGCGAGGAGCTCGACGACGTCGGCCCGGCGGACGTGCGCGCGGTTCACGAGGTACTGGCCCTCGCCGCCCCGGTGGAGGCGCCGCATGACGGAGAGTTCGGAGTACTCGAGCGGGCCCTCGCCCGCGACGTTGTCGAAGACGAGCTCCACCTCGCACCACTCGGCCGGCGGCCGGTCCTTCGAGCCCGAGTAGAGGACGTCGTCCGGCTTCTCGGCCCGGAGCTCCGTGGGGCTCAGGCTCCCGGCGGCCCAGACGATCGCGTCGGCGACGTTCGACTTCCCGGAGCCGTTCGGCCCGACGACCACGGCGACGCCGGGTTCCAGACGCACCTCGACCGGATCGGGGAACGACTTGAAGCCGCGCAGCCTGACGGAGCGCAAGTACACGGGCCGGAGTCTGACGGGAACCGCGGACGGCGGCGCTCAGGCCACGTCGGCGAGCTTCTGGAGCGCCTCCCGGGCAGCCGCCTGCTCGGCCGCCTTCTTGGAGGCGCCCGTGCCGATGCCCGCCTCCTCGCCGTCGATGTTCGCCGCGCACGTGAAGCGGCGCTCGTGCGGCGGTCCCTCCACCTCGAGGACGGCGTAGGAGACGGAGAGCCCGCGGCGGGCGAGCTCCTCCTGCAGCTCGGTCTTGTAGTCGACGTGGCCCTCGAGCGCGTAGTCGATCTGGTCGTGGAACGCCGCCACGATCGGCTGCCGGATCGGCTCGAACCCGTGCTCGAGGTAGAGCGCGCCGAGGCAGGCCTCCACGAGGGCCGAGAGCACGTTGCGGTTCGTCGAGAGCCGCGCGAGCTCCTCGGCGT
The DNA here is from genome assembly GCA_036260055.1 of Gaiellaceae bacterium. Classification (GTDB taxonomy): domain Bacteria; phylum Actinomycetota; class Thermoleophilia; order Gaiellales; family Gaiellaceae; genus DASQWP01. The sequence goes on from DATAAQ010000101.1 coordinate 1,470, forward strand.
CGACCTCCCCCGCGTGCTCGGCGAAGAGCGACGCGAGGTCGAGCCGCCGCCCGACGACCGCGCAGCTCTGCCGCGAGACGACGTGCGCCCGGATCTTCGCGAGCTGCCCCTCCGACTCCTCGGGGAAGCGCTCGTAGAGCTCCTGCGCGATGGCGAGGCCGAGCACGCTGTCGCCCAGGAACTCGAGCCGCTCGTACGAGTCGGAGCGCGTCAGCGCCCAGGAGGCGTGCGTGAAGGCGTGGCGAAGGCGTTCGCCGGGCAGCGCCTCGATGAGCGCGAGGAGGGGCGCGACGGCCTCGTCGCCGTTACTGGTGCGAGGAGATGTAGTCGACGGCCTGGCCGACGGTCTGAATCTGCTGGGCATCCTCGTCGGAGATCTTGATTCCGAACTGGTCTTCGAGCTCCATGATCAGCTCGACGAGGTCGAGCGAGTCGGCGTCGAGATCCTCCTGGAACGAGGCCTCCTCCGTGATCTCGCTCTCCTCGATCCCGAGCTGCTCGACCAGCACTTCCTTCACCCGCTCAGCGATCTCCTCGCGCGAAGCCATGTCGTCTCTCTACCTGCCTTTCGGTCGTCGGGGTGCCCAGCGGACGGCGCCGGATGCTACCACGCCGCGCCGGGGCCGTTCAGGCGGCGCCGAGGCGGTCGCCGAGACGCTCCACGACCCTGCTCCGCACCCCGCGGGCGGCATAGCGGACCGCGTTCGCGATCGCCGTGCGGGAGGAGTTTCCGTGCGCGATGACGACGAGGCCGCGGAGGCCGAGCAGGTACGCCCCGCCGTAGGTCTCCGGGTCGAGGCGGCGGCTGAGTGTCCGTGCGGCCGGGCGGATGAGGAGGCCGCCGAGCTTCCCGCGCACCGAGGCCGTCACCTCCTCGCGGAAGGTGTCGAGCGTCGTCCGGATCGTCCCCTCGAGGAGCTTGAGCGCCATGTTCCCGGTGAACCCGTCGGAGACGACGACGTCTGCCGCCCGCGCCAGGAGGTCGCGGCCCTCGACGTTCCCGCGAAAGCGCAGGCCGCTCGCCGCCAGGGCCGCGTGCGCCTCGCGGACGAGCCGGTTCCCCTTCTCCGCCTCCTCGCCGATGGAGAGGAGGGCGACCTCCGGGTCCTCGATCCCGAGGATCTCCTCCGCGAAGAGCGCCCCCATGTACCCGAACTGCACGAGGTGCTCGGGACGCGCGTCGGCGTTCGCCCCGGCGTCGAGGAGGACGGAGGGACCGCCGATCGCGGGCAGCGGGACCGCGATCGCCGGACGATGCACCGCGGGGAGGCGGCGGATCTCGACGAGCGCCGCGGCGAGCGTCGCGCCCGTGTTGCCGGCCGAGACCACCGCGTCCGCCTCCCCCTTCCCGACGGCCCGGCAGGCGAGGAAGAGCGAGCTCTCGCGCTTCCCGCGGACGGCGTCGGCCGGCTTCTCGTCCATGGCGACGACCTGCTCGGCCGGGACGATCGGAAGGCCGTCCGCGAGCGCGCTCAGCCGGTCGGGAGGCCCGTAGAGGACGGGCGCGACGTCGTCCGAGGCGGCCGCGGCCGCGCCGGCGACGATCTCGCCCGGCGCTCGGTCGCCGCCCATGGCGTCGACGGCGACCCGGACGGGCGGCATGCGCTAGGGGGCGGGGGTCTCGAGCGGCTCGACCTCGCGGCCCCGGTAGGTGCCGCAGGTCGGGCAGACGTGATGCGGCCGCTTGGGCTGGTGGCACTGCGGGCACTCGACGACGGCCGGCAGCGTCAGCTTGTGCGTCGCCCGCCGTTTGTCGCGGCGGGACTTCGAGGTCTTTCGCTTCGGAACGGCCATCGCGGCGGGCCAGTATACCGACGGCCTTCGACCGCCGGTACGGCGGCTAGAGGCGGTCGCGGAGGTCCGCGAGCACGGACCAGCGCGGGTCGAGGTCCTCGCCCTCGTGCTCGTGCGGCTCGGCGTTCAAGTCGCGCCCGCACACGGGGCAGAGCCCGGCGCAGTCGGCGCGGCAGAGGATCTTGTCGGGAAGGGAGAGAGCGACCGCGTCCCGCGCCCAGGCGGAGAGGTCGAGGCGGTCGTCCTCGACGTAAGGGCTGGAGAGCTCGTCGGTCTCCCCGGGGCTGGTCGCCTGGTACTCGCGGCTCTCGACGTGCAGGGAGAGCCCCGCGTCGCCGAGGCAGCGGAAGCACGGCCCCACGAGGCGGACGTCGAGCTCGAGCTCGAGCAGGAGACCCGAGCTCGTCTGCGTGAGCGTGAACGCCGCCTCCGGCCGCTCGGGGACGGGCACGTACCGCTGCCCGCCGAGCTCGAGCGGGTCGAGCTCGACCTCGCGCACGTCGCGGAACTGCTCGCCCGAGCGGAGCTTGGCGGTGCGGAGGTTGAAGATCGTCATCCCGCCCCCGAGAGTAGCGCGCGGAGGGGTGCTAGACGGGCTGCTCGTCCGTGATGCCGGCGACGACGGTCTCCTGCGAGCGCTCGTGGAGCCGCTCGCGGCCGCGCCGCACGGCGCCGAGGAACTTGTCCAGGTTGACCTCGAGGGTGGAGAGGATGGAGTCCGCCCAGTCCTCCATCTCGAGCCTCGTCTCGCGCGCCTGTCGCCGCGCCTCCTCCACGATCTCCTGCGCCTGGCGCTCGGCGAGCTTGGCGATCTCGGTCTGCGACGCCTCGCGGACGGCCTGCTCTCGGGCCTCGCCGAGGATGCGGTCGGCCTCCCGCTTCGCCTCGGCCAGCATCTCCTGGCGCTCCTTGACGATCCAGCGGGCCTGCTTGATCTCCTCGGGGATCGTCGCCCGCATCTGGTCGAGGATGTCGTAGATCTCGTCGCGGTCGATGCGCACCTGGTCCGTAAGCGGTACGGCCTTGGCGTTGTGCACGAGGTCGTCGAGCTTGTCGATCAGCACGAGTACGTCCATAGCCGAAATCCAGTCTACTCTTGCGGGCTGACGGGCGCGCCGGGCTTCGGGCGGGGGTAGAGCTCCTCGAACCGGCGCGCGACGGTGTCGGGCACGAGGTCGTCGACGCTCCCGCCGAACGACGCCACCTCCTTGACGCCGCTCGAGGAGAGGAAGCTGTACTGGGGGCTCGACATGAGGTACATCGTCTCCACCTCCGGCGCCAGCTTCCGGTTCAGGTGGTGCATCTGGAACTCCCACTCGAAGTCGGAGATCGCGCGGAGCCCCTTGACCATCGTGCGCGCGCCCCAGCGGCGCGCGAACTCGACCACGAGCTCGGAGAAGACGTCCACCTCGACGTTGGCGTGCTCGCCGAGGGCCTCGCGGAGGAAGGCAACTCGGTCCTCGACGGAGAAGGTCGTGGCCTTGTGCTGCGGGTCGCGGACGACCCCCACGACGACGCGCTCGAAGATCCCCGCGGCCCGGGTGATGATGTCGAGGTGGCCGTTCGTGACGGGGTCGTAGCTCCCCGGGCAGATGCACGTGACCGGATGCGCGTCGCTCATCCGCCTGGACGCCCCTCGAACACGGTCACGCGGGCCGACCCGTAGCGGCGGCTCGTCCGCTTGGCCAGGGGAAGCTCGGGCTCCTCGCGGGCGTCCGACTCGACGACGGCGAGCCCGTCCGCGGCGACGACGGCAGGGAGGTACGCGGCCAGCGTGGGCGCGATGCGTGCGAGCATGCGGTAGGGCGGGTCGATGAGCACGAGATCGTACCGCCTGCCACCGGCCGCGTCGGCGGCAAGGCGGCGCGCGGCGTCTTCCCGTACGACGACGGCGCCCTCGAGCCGCAGCTTGTCGAGGTTCCTGACGATCGTGCGCGCCGCCTCGCCGTCGCTCTCCACGAACGTGACCCGGGCGGCGCCGCGGGAGAGCGCCTCGAGGCCCATCGCGCCCGAGCCGGCGTAGAGGTCGAGGACCTCCGCGCCGTCGACGGGCCCCACGAGGTTGAAGATCGCCTCGCGGACGCGGTCGCCGGTCGGCCGAACGACGCTGCCCTTCGGCGCGAAGATGCGGGCGCCCTTACGCGAACCCGCGATGATCCGCATCGGTTTGCCTCGCCTCGCGGAGAAGCGGATCGGCGACGTCCGCCTCGGCGTCGGCGAGCTTCTCGGCCCAGAGCCGGGCCTTCGCGATCAGGTGCCTGTGCCTCGTGAGGCTCGCGAACTTGAGGTCGGGCAGGCCGGCCTGGCGCGTGCCGAGGAGCTGGCCCTCCCCACGGAGCTCGAGGTCGACCTCGGCGAGGGCGAAGCCGTCGCTCGTCTCCACGAGCGCCTGCAGGCGCCGCTTCGCCTCCTCCGTGAGCTCCTCCTTCGGGCGGGAGACGAGCAGGCAGTAGGACTGCTCCGCCCCCCGGCCGACGCGCCCGCGCAGCTGGTGGAGCTGGGCGAGCCCGAAGCGGTCGGCCTCCTGCACGATCATGATGGTCGCGTTCGGGACGTCGACGCCGACCTCGACGACGGTCGTCGCCACGAGCACGTCGAGGTCGCGGCGCTTGAAGGCGTCCATCACCTCGCGCCGCTCCGACGTCCCGAGCCTCCCGTGCAGGCAGCCGACGCGGAAGCCGGCGAGCTCGGCCGCGCGCAGGCGCTCGGCCTCCTGCTCGGCCGCGCGCGCCTCGACGGCCTCCGACTCCGAGACGAGCGGGCAGACGACGTACGCCTGGCGGCCCTCCGCGAGGTGCCGGCGGAGCCGCGTATAGGCCTCGGCGGTGCGCTCGTGCGTCACCCAGCTCGTCACGACCGGGCGGCGCCCCTTCGGCGGGCGGGCGATCTCCGTCACGTCGAGGTCGCCGTAGACGGTCTGGGCGAGCGTGCGCGGAATGGGCGTCGCCGTCATGTGGAGGAGGTGCGGCGTCGTCCGCCCGAGCGCCCGCCGCTGCTCGACGCCGAAGCGGTGCTGCTCGTCGACGACGGCGACCGCAAGCGCCCGGAACTCGACGCTCTCCTGGATGAGGGCGTGCGTCCCGACGACGATCTCCGCCTCGCCGGTCGCGAGGCGGTCGCGCACCTCCTTCTGCTGCTTCCCCGGCACCGAGCTCGTGAGGAGCTCGCAGCGGACGCCGAGCTCGCGGCAGAGACCCTCGACCGTGAGGAAGTGCTGCTCCGCGAGCGTCTCCGTCGGCGCCATGAGCGCCCCCTGGTACCCGGCCTCGACCGCCCGGAGGAGCGCGTAGAGGGCGACCACGGTCTTCCCGGAGCCGACGTCGCCCTGGAGGA
>DATAAQ010000102.1:0-4959 GCA_036260055.1 Gaiellaceae bacterium
TGCGGGAGCAGCGTCCGCGAGGCCAGATAGACCAGCAGGACGATGACGATGAGGGGGAAGAGTGCGCTGCGGAAGAAACGGCTCAAGGCGGCCTCAGGGTTGGTTTAAGGGTAGCAGTCTCCTATTCGGCGTCCGGCCCGCGATGGATGAGCCCTATCTCGTCTCCTCGGCCTGCGCGGCGAGCTCGTCCCGGAGGACGCCGACGTACGGGAGGTTCCGGTAGCGCTCGGCGAAGTCGAGCCCGTAGCCGACGACGAAGCGGTTCGGGATCTCGAACCCGACGTAGCGGCAGTGGACGTCGTTCTGGCGCCGCTCCGGCTTCGTCAGGAGCGCGCAGATCTCGAGCGAGGCGGGGTCGCGCGCCTCGAGGTTCCGGAGGAGGTACGAGAGCGTCAGGCCCGAATCGATGATGTCCTCGACGACGAGCACGTTGCGGCCCTCGATGGAGACGTCGAGGTCCTTGAGGATGCGGACGACGCCCGACGAGTCGACGCCGGCGCCGTAGCTCGAGATGGCCATGAAGTCGACCTCGCAGTGCACCTCGATCGCCCGCATGAGGTCGGCCATGAAGAAGATCGCCCCCTTGAGCACCCCGACGAGCAGCAGGTCGCGGCCGCGGTAGTCGTTCGTGATCTCGGCCCCGAGCTCCGCGATCCGGCCCTGGAGCGTCTCCTCGTCGATGAGGATCTCCTCGACCGCCGCGGCGAGCTCGTTGACCTGGCTCACGGGCTCCGAGTCCCCGTGACGGCGTCCTCGAACCCGGGAGCGGCCGTGATCCCGGGAACGGCGACCACCTCGTCGCCCCGGACGACGAGCGGCCACGCCTCGCGCTCCGAGCGCGGCACCTTCGCGTCGACGAAGACGTCCTGGACCTTCTTCTCGCAGTTGGCGAGCCGGTCCCCCGCGCGCCAGCCTCGAACCTTGAGACCCGGAACGGCGGCCCGGAGCTCCCACCCGCCCCAGACGACCGGCTCCTCCGGGGGCAGGGACCGCGGCGCGCTCTCCAGCCAGACGCTCTCGTACTCCCTCACCGCCACGCGGCCGTCACCCAGGTCGACACGCTTCGAGCCCTCACGCGAGGCGAGCAACTCTAACAGCGCCCTCTCGAGCGCCCGCGGGATCCGCCCGGACGGCTCGAGCGCACGCAGGACGTTCTCTTCCGCGGCCGGGTGGAGGCGCCGCAGGGCGGGCACGACCTCCTCGCGGATGAGCCCCCGGGCAGTCTCACGGTTGCTCGCGTCCACGCGGAAGGGAAGCCCCTCGCTTCGGCAGTACGCCTCCGTCTCGTCGCGCCAGACGGCGAGGAGCGGCCGCACGACGCCGTCTTCGCGCTTCACGCGGATGCCCGTGGTCGTCCCGCTGGAGGCCAGGCGGAAGAGGATCGTCTCCACCTGGTCGGAGGCCGTGTGGCCCGTCGCACGGAGGCGTTCGCGCGCGACGCCGTAGCGGAGCTCTCGCAGCTCGGCCTCGCCTCGACCGGGCAGCTCGACGACCTCGGCGCCGAAGCGCTCGCGGCAGAAGCGCGCGTCCTCGTCCGAGTCGCGGCCGCGCAGCTTGTGGTTCACGTGCAGGGCGACGACGCGGTAGCCCAGCTCGCGGAGGGCGTGCCAGAGGCACGTGGAGTCGGCGCCGCCGGAGACGAGGCACGTGATCTCCGCCCCGGGCGGGAGGAGGTCGTGCCGGCGGACGTGCTCCTCGATCCGCGCGCGCAGCGCAGCGGTCTCCACAGGGGGATTGTAGGAACGGGCATCCGCCCCTACGCTGAGGGTCGTGAGCGAAGACACGTTCTCGGTCGAGAGCTCCGCGGGCCCGATGCACGTCGAGTTCGGCTGGGACGGCTGGGTGGCCGTCACAGTCCCGCGCTCGAACGGCGCCTCGCACGCCGCGCGCCGGATCGTCGAGTCCCGTCACGACCTCGAGGGGGTCCTGCTCGGCTTCGGCCTGCCCGAGAGCGAGGCGGCGAGGATCGCGGGCGCGCTCTGGAGGCAGCGCCCGGCGGACGCGCCGGAGAAGGAGCCGGGCCGCGAGCCGGCCTACGACGGCGGGCTCCTGGTGCTCGTCGGAGCGCTCGCCCTCGGCGCCGGCGGCGTGCTCCTGGCCTCTATGGCCGGGCTCTTCTAGCGCTAGAGCAGCGGGGCGACGTCGCAGCCCTCGCGCTGCAGGGCCGGCTGCGCCTCGGCCAGGACCTCGTGGGCGCCGTTCCGGAAGACGTGCGCGAGATACATGCGCTCGCCCCCGTCCTTGCCTTCCGCATCGAGCTTCACCGCCTCTCCGTATGTCGTGAACATGCCGTTCAGATACCGCTGTGCCGTCCGAAGGGAGGGGTTGCTGGGCTCCACGTGGGCGACGCGCTTCGCCGCGTCGAAGGCCTCGCGGGCGGCCTCCTCGGCGGAGATCGCGCCGGCCGCGTAGTCCTGCTGCCAGATTCCGAACGCGGTGACGTCGACGCCGGCCCGTTGGAGGAAGCGGCGGTCCATCGCCCCGCACGTGTGGGCGCTCGCCTCGTCCGAACCCGCGCAGCCGCCGATCGTGGCCGCGAGCAGGAGGAGCGTTGCCGCAGTGACGCCAAGCCTCCGCAACTCGAACGGATCATCGGCGCCGCCGGGGCCGGCGGCAATCACCCGAAGGAGGTGCCCCGAGCGGGCGTCTAGCCGAAGATGAGCGACCGGTACGTGATCGTGCGCCGCATGCCGATGCTCTCGTACAGGGCAATCGCCGCCGCGTTCTCGGGCCGCACGAAGAGGCAGACGGCCGGCGTCCGCTCGAGCAGGAGCCGGCACAGGTCGGCGAGGCCGCGCTTGCCGAAGCCGCGCCCGCGCAGGTCCGGGTCCACCCAGACCTGCTGGAGCTGTACCGCTCTCTCCGTCCAGGCCGACGCCTCCGCCTTGAAGAGGATGCTCCCGTCCTCGCTCCACACCCAGCTCCGCCCCTCCTCGATCTGCACGCGGGTGCGCCACTCGAAGAGGGCGGGGTCGCGGGCGTAGGCGTCGACGCCGACCTCCTCGAGGTACGCGGCAGCGGAGGCGGCGACGAGCATCTCGAGGTCGTCGAGCCGGGCCGGGCGAAGATCGGTCTCCCCCGGCGGCGGCGCCCGCTCGAGCAGGTACACGGGCTGGCCGGGGCGGTCGTCGAGCGGCCGCGGCAGGCGCTCGCCCGCAGCCTCCCAGAGCTCGCTCACGGCGCGCTCCTCGCCCACGAGCATGCGCGCCTCGCCGCCCGCGGCAACATCGGCGAAGGCCGCGGCCCCGCGACCCGAGGGGACGAGGTTCGCCCCGACGTGGCAGACGGCGGTCAGGCGCCCGCCGTCGCGGAGGGCGACGAAGCGTCCGAGGCCGCGGCGGGCGACGTCCTCGAGGAAGACGCGCTCGATCGGCTCCTCGGCACAGAAGTCCAGGACGTCGGAGAGCCGTGGCCGCTTGACCAGGCGCGCCATTCGCGGTGACGATACCGCCTCCCAATGCCGATCCACGTTCGTGCCGAGCCGGGCGACTACGCCGAGGCCTGCCTGCTTCCAGGCGACCCGCTGCGCGCCAAGTACGTCGCCGAGACTTTCCTCGAGGACGCGGAGCAGCGGAACTGGGAGCGGGGGATGCTCGGGTACACGGGCACGTTCCGCGGCCGGCCGGTGTCGGTGCAGGCGACCGGGATGGGGTGTCCCTCCGCCGCCATCGTCGTCGAGGAGCTCGTCCAGCTCGGAGTCAAGCGCCTGCTCCGGATCGGAACGTGCGGGGGGCTGCAGCCGGACCTGCGGCTGGGCGACCTCATCGTCGCCGTCTCCGCCGTCCCGGCGGACGCCACCGCGCAGCACCTGGTCGGCGAGCCGCACGCGCCGACGGCCGACTGGGAGCTGGTCCACGGCGCCGTCCACGCCGCCAAGGAGCTCGGCAAGCCGGTCCGCGTCGGCCCGATCGTCTCGAGCGACCTCTTCTACAACCCCGACGACGGCCAGTACCGGCGGTGGTCGGAGCGAGGGATCCTCGCCGTGGAGATGGAGGCGGCGGTGCTCTTCACGCTCGGAGCCCTCCGGAACGTCAAGACCGGCTGCCTCCTGACCGTGAGCGACGTCGTCGTCGAGGGCGAGTTCGTCCGCATCACGGACGAGGAGATGACGGCGGCCGTCGACCAGATGACGGAGCTCGCTCTCGGCACGGTCACGGCGGACGGCCATTAGCGTCGTCTTCGTCGTCAACCCCGCCTCCGCGAACGGCTCCACGCGGCGCCGCTGGCCGGAGATGGCCCACCGCGCCGCCCGGGCGGGACTCGAGGGAGAGACGGTGTTCAGCGAGCGGCCGGGCCACGTCGCCGACCTCGCACGCCGGGCGGCCGAGGACGGCGCCTCCCTCGTCGTCGCGGTGGGCGGCGACGGCACGGCGAGCGAGGCGGCGAGCGGCCTCATCGCCGCGGGCCGCGAGACCGCTCTCGCCGTGCTCCCGCGGGGGACGGGGACCGACTTCGTCCGTACGTTCGGAATCCCCACCGAGCTGGACGGCGCCCTCGCCGTCGCGCGCTCCGGGAGCACGCGGGTCATCGACGCGGGCCGCGTCGACTACCGCGCCTGGAACGGCGAGGAAGCCAGCGGGCACTTCGTGAACGTCGCCAGCGCCGGCATGAGCGGCGCCGTCGCCCAGCGGGCGAACGCCTCCTCGAAGGTCCTCGGCGGCCGCGTCTCGTTCCTGTGGGCGACGCTCGCCGTCTTCGCGCGCTGGCGGAACACCGAGCTCGACGTCGAGGTGGACGGGGAACGCCGGTCCGGCCTCATGGAGGACGTGATCGTGGCGAACTGCGAGTACCTCGCCGGCGGCATGAGGATGTGCCCGGGCGCCCAGCCGGACGACGGGCTCTTCGACGTTCTCCTGATCGGGGACGTGACGAAGGTCGACCTCGTGAGGACGCTCCCGAAGATCTACCGAGGCACGCACCTGCCGCACCCGAAGGCGGAGGCCTTTCGCGCCCGGCGCG
>DATAAQ010000103.1:0-21658 GCA_036260055.1 Gaiellaceae bacterium
TGCCCGCGGCGAGCGACGTGGACGTCGGCGGCAGGTGGCTCGACCGCGCGCTCGGCGCGCGACCGGACCTCGAGGCGACGCTCGAGCGCGTGCTCGCGGAGGCCGCCGGCGCCGATCCGGCCGGGGAGGTGCGGCGCCTCCGCGAGGAGGACCCCGACGGGTTCGCCGCCCTCGCCCATCTCGCTTCGGGCGCGTACACGATGCACGCCCGGGTGCGGAAGCGGCTCGGCTACCCGGGCCAGAAGGCCGACCCGCCGCTGCCAGACGAGGCGGAGTACTACCTCGCGGACGAGCTCCTCGAGCCGGTCCTCGCGCTCGCCCCCTTCGGGCGCCAGGCGCCCGGCGAGGGAGAGCCGCCCCCGCCCCCGCCCCCCCACCTCCCCCGCCCGCGCGGCGAGCGCCCGAACGTCCTCGTCATCGGCGCGGGCGCGGCCGGCTCGGTGGCGGCGAAGCACTTCGCGGAGGCCGGTTTCTCCGTCGTCTGCCTCGAGCAGGGCGGCTGGCGGAGCGCAGGCGAGTTCCCCGGCGACAAGCTCGAGTTCGAGCTCCTCGTCGAGCGCGACTGGAACGCCGACCCGAACGTGCGACGCAGGCCGGAGGACTACCCGACGGAGTCGTCGGGCTCCGACATCGCGCCGGTCATGTTCAACGCGGTCGGCGGCTCGACGATCCACTTCGGCGCCCAGTGGGCCCGGATGCGGCCGGTCGACTTCCGCGTTCGAACCGTCGAGGGCGTCGGCGACGACTGGCCGGTCTCCTACGAGGAGATGCTGCCGTTCTACGAGCGACTGGACGACGAGATGGGGATCTCCGGGATGGCGGGCGACCCCGCGTACCCGCCGGGCAAGGGGCCGCCGCTCCCGCCCCTCCCGATCGGGAAGATCGGCCGCCGGGCGGCCGAGGGGATGAACCGTCTCGGCTGGCACTGGTGGCCGGCCGCGCACGCGATCCCGTCGCAGGCCCGGGAGAACCAGGCACCCTGCGCACGGCGGGGCACCTGCATGTTCGGCTGCCCCGAGGGCGCGAAGGGCTCGACCGACCTGACGCTCTGGCCGGCGGCGCTTCGGGCCGGGGCCAGGCTGGTGACGGGCGCGCGCGTCCGGCAGATCACCGTCGACGGGCGGGGCCTCGCGACCGGCGCGCTCTGGGTCGACCGCGAGGGCCGCGAGCACCGCGACGAGGCGGACGTCGTCGTCATCGCGGCGAACGGCGTCGGGACCCCGCGCCTGCTGCTCCTCTCGGGCATCGCGAACTCCTCCGGCCTCGTGGGCAGGCGCCTCATGCTGCATCCGTACATGAGCGTCCTCGGGGTCTACGAGGAGGAGCTCGACAGCTGGCTCGGCCCTTGGGGGACGCCGCTGCTGTCGCTCCAGTTCGCCGACACCGACGAGTCGCGGGGGTTCCCGCGCGGCGCCCAGTGGGACGTCATGCCGATCGGCGGGCCGCTGATGGCGGTTGCCCGGTACGAGGAGCTCCCGTTCGAGGAGCGGTGGGGGCCGCCCTTCCACGAGCTGCTCCGCCGAACCGTCGGCCGCGCGTTCGACTGGGGGATCGGGATCGAGGACCTCCCCTCCGAGGAGAACCTCGTCGCACTGGACGCCGAGCTCGTCGACGGCGACGGCATCCCGGCGCCCAGGGTCGTCTACAGGATCGACGAGGACGCGCGGCGGAACCTCGCCTGGCAGCTCGAGCGCGCGCGGGAGGCGCACGAGGCGGCAGGGGCCGTGGAGACGGTCGTGACGGACTGGTCCGCCTGGGGATGGCACCTCCTCGGCACCTGCCGCATGGGCGACGACCCGGCGACGTCGGTCGTCGACCGCTGGGGGCGTGCTCACGACGTGCCGAATCTCTACGTCGTCGACGGGAGCGTCTTCGTCACCTCCGGCCCGCAGCCGCCCACGGCGACGATCGCGGCGAACGCCGCCCGGTGCACGGCCCACGCGATCTCGGCGGCGAGCCTGCAGGCGGTGCCCGCCTGAAGCGCTGCGCGTGGGTGCCGGAGGGCGATCCTCTCTACGTCGCGTACCACGACGAGGAGTGGGGCGTGCCCTCGCACGACGAGCGCCATCTCTTCGAGATGCTCGTCCTCGAGGGAGCGCAGGCGGGGCTCGCCTGGTCGACGATCCTCCGCAAGCGGGAGAGCTACCGGCGGGCGTTCGCCGGGTTCGACGCCGAGCGGGTCGCCCGCTACGGCGCACGCGACGTCGAGCGGCTGCTCGCAAACCCGGGAATCGTGCGCAACCGCCTGAAGGTCGAGGCGGCGGTCGCGAACGCGCGCGCGACGCTCGCGCTCCGCGAAGACGCCGGCGGCCTCGACGCGTTCCTGTGGACCTTCGTCGGCGGCGAGCCGCTCGTCGGCCGCCGGCGCTCGCTCGCGGAGATCCCGGCTGAGACCGAAGAGTCGCGCGCGATGAGCAAGGCGCTCAAGCGCCGGGGCTTCCGCTTCGTCGGGCCGACGATCTGCTACGCGCTCATGCAGGCCGTCGGGCTCGTCAACGACCACGTCCTCGAGTGCTTCCGCTACCGGGAGCTGGGGGCGTAGCGGGCTCCTGCCCCGCGCGACCGACGCTCAGCCGCCCTCCCGGCCGGGGAAGCTCTGCGCCGCCTCGCGGACCTGCTCGACGTCGAGGGTCATCTCGAGCAGCCCCACCTGCTCCTCGTAGACGTCCGGGTCGACCTGCTCCTTCACGCCCTCCTCGAGGATGTGAACGACGAGGAGTCCCAACTGGACTCCTGCCAGTGGACCCACGTAGGCCGGATCGCCCATCGTCACCGTCTCGGCCGTCACCTCGAGGGACTCGAGGTCCGCCGCGCCGAGGACGACGACGACGTTCTCGAGGCCGTGCTCGTCGGCGAGGGCCTTGATGCGATCCTGGTTCTCCGGGTCCATGGCGCCCGCTGCCGTTCAGACGAAGCACTCCGTCTCGACGAAGACGACCTCCGCCCCGGCGGAGCGGACGCAGGCGGCGATCGCGGGGCCGGGCACGCCGTCCCGCTCGCCGAGCGCGATCACCTTCTTGCCGTCGAGCTTCATGCAACCTCACCTCCTCCCTCGTCGGCGAGCGTCGCGAAGGCGCGCTCGACGTCTTCCCTGCTCACGTCGCCGGAGAGGCGCTCGAGCTCCTGGCCGTCGCGCATGAGCACGTAGGTCGGAAGCCCGAAGACGCGGAGCTCCCGGCAGATTTCGCGGTTCTCGGCCGAGTTCACCTTGACGACGCGCACGGCGCCCCCGGCCTCGTCCTCGAGCTGGGCGATCGCCGGCATCATCGCCAGGCACGGCTGGCAGCGCGGGCCCCAGAAGTCGACGAAGACGCTGCCCTCGCGCGTGAGTTCGCCGAACGTCTCGACCGTGGCATCCACGGGCATGGCTACTCCTTTCCCGGTTCGAGCAGGATCGACATCCCGTCGGCGAGCTCGGTCATGCGCCCGAGGAAGAGCGAGCCCTTCGCGACGAGCATGGTCGAGCCGATCTCGCCCGCCCGGAGGGCGCGCAGGCCGTGTGGAAGCCAGGGGACGGCGGAGGCGACGTGCCCCTGCGTGGGCGAGAACCCTGGAAGGCCGTGCGAGCGCTCGAAGCCGTCGAGCTCCTCGCGGCGGAGCTCCCCGCGCTTGACGGCCAGCGCCCCGATCAGGCGGTAGTTCCGGCTCGGGACGTTCCCCGCTCCGGCGGGCTCCGTGATCTCGGGGTCGTGGAGCTCCGTGGCGTAGCGGTCGACGTCGAGGATGCCCCGGCCGATTCGCCCGAGGGGCTCGACGACGAGATCCTCGAGAACGGCCTGCTGCGCCGATCCCGAGCCGACGCGGTGGCGGCCGACCGCGTCGAGGCGGAGCTCGGGCGCGCCCTCGCCCGCGGGACCGACGAGGACGGCGAACCCGGCGAGCACGTCCTCGAGCACGGGGACGCCGTGCCGAAGCGCTCCGCCGAACTTCATGCCGAGCTTGGCCAGGGATCCGCCCGCCACGACGACGACGTGTGGGTACACGCCGGCGGCGACCAGCGACCCGGCCGCGACGAGCGCATGGAGCGGGCCGCAGCAGAACGCCTTCACGTCCGCGCCGGAGGCGTTGCGGCAGCCGGCCTCCTCGGCGATGGCCTTGGCCAGGTTGCCCCCGCCCCGCTGGTAGCGGTCGCCGACCGCCTCCTCGCCCGACCCGATCGCGTAGGGCACCTCGTCGGCCGGGAACCCCGTGGTCGCGAGCAGGTGCTCGAGCGCGAGCGCGCCGGTCGCCTTGCACGCGAGGTTCTCGAGGAGAACGGCGGCGCCGAGGCTCTCGTCGAGGTCGTGGGCCCGATTCATCGAGCCGGCTGGGCGACCCCGGTCGTAGAGCGGAACCGCGCCGTCGTCCGGCGCCGCCCCGTCCAGCCGGAGGAGACCGAACGAGTCCGCCTCGGCCAGGCGGCGATAGAGCTCCGGCTGGTCGACGATGAGGCCGAACGGCCCGTCGGCCTTCGGCTCCGCGGGATGGCGCCACCACGGGCGCTCGACCTCCCAGAGGGCGTCCGGGTGAAGGTTGCCGAGCAACACCTGGTGCGGCGGGTACCGGAGCGCGCTGTCGTAGTCGCGAAGCGCGCCCGAGAGCGCCTCGAGGAGCCCGTCGGCGTCCGCGGCGAGCTCGCGCGCCGGCTTCGAGCCGTGGCGGACGAGGTCGGGGGCGTGGGCGAGTACGAGCGAGCAGGCGTGGACGGCCGCGCGGCTCATCGCATTCGCTCGCGACTCGTGACAGAGCCGGCGCAAACGGCGGGCCACGTGCGCGCCCGAGCTGAGTACGCTCGAAGCGGAGGGAGGCCCGCGGCGGCCCCGGACGGCGGCCGCCTCACGGCGTCACCTCCCAGACGGTCGTCGGCTCGACCTCCGTCTCCAGCATCTCGAGCGCACGCTCGACGATGCGCCGGCGCTCGCTCTCGTCGAGGCCGAGCGGGTGCGTGATGGCCGGGCCGCGGACGATCCGGTTGGCGCCGACCATCGTCGCGATGGTCGGAAGGGAAGTCACGAACACCGTCGCGATCCCGGCCCGCTCGATCTCCTTCGCCAGCACTGACCCGCAGCGCGTCCCAGTTCCTCACGTCCCCGAGAGGAGCACGGCCTGGACGCCGGCGTCGCGGAGCTCGGCCGCGATCTCCTCGCCGAAGCGAGTCGCCGTCGCGACGGGCGTCCCGTTCCCGGTCGTCGTGTAGAAGGAGTCGTGGATCCTTCCGATCCGGCCCTCGCGCGCGAGCGCGCGCGCGGCGTCGAGCGGGACGAGCCTGTTCGGATCCTCGTTCGCGAGCGTGACGTCGAACCCGCCGTGCACCGACTCGTAGGCGCCCGCCTCGAGGCGGTCGTCGCCGAGCGGATACCGAAGCCACCCGCGCGCCCGGATCGCCGGCAGCCGGTCGGGATTTCCTTGCGGCACGCAGCCTGCCTCCGTGACGAGCGCCAAGAGCGCCCGGGAGAGATCGGCGACCGGCGCGGGCGGGGGCACGCGGTCGAAGCCGCCTCCCACCTCGCTCCGCGTCTCGCCGGCGAGCTTGGCGAGGAGGAGGTCGACCGCCCGCTCGGCTCCCGGGCGCTCCGCGACGCGGTTGCGGCGGACACCCCGGGGGAGGTAGCCCTCCGCCTCGGGCGGCCCGAGCTCGCGGCCGGACACGAGCGCCTCGGCAAGCCGCGCCATGCGCGGGAGCGCCTCGCGCATCCCGGCGACGTTCACGGCGGTCGGCACGACGTAGACGTTGGGGCCGGCTGCCGCCACGCCGGGGTTCTCCTCGTGCATCCCGGCCACCGCGGGGATCGGCGCCGCCGTCCCGAGGCGGGCGCAGGCGTAGCCGTAGCGCCCGGATCCGAAGGCCGGCCCGCAGAGGAGGGCATCAGCGCTCTCGGCGTCGAGCAGCTCGAGCAGGCGGGCGAGCGCGGCCTCCTCGTGCTCTCCGAAGTAGTCGTCGCCGCACGCGAGCGTCGCCGTGATCTCGATCCCGACGAGCTCGGCGGCGAGCCCCCGGCCCGGGCCGACGGCGCCGTCGAGGCGGGTCGGCGGCGTCGCCGCCGCCTCCTCGCCGCCCAGGCCGGCGAAGAACTGGTTGAGGTAGTGAACCGCCTTCACCACGTGGTCGCCGTGAGCGCGAGCTGGCCCATCTGGTTCGTCGCGCCGAGATAGTTGCGAACGGGGATCTCGCCCGCCTCCGCGGCGGGCGTTCCGTCGAGGAGGACGTCGCCGCCCACGACGCGCTCGGGACGCCACGCCGCCACCGTCTCTTCCGCGTTGCCCACTGAGACAATGGAGTCGGCCTCGGGAACCCAGTCCGTCAAGCCCGGGTTCGTCGAGCCTGGGTCGGCCATCTCGGCCACGATCACCGTCGTCCGGATCCCCGCCTGCTCGCAGGCCCGGCACGTCAGCATCACGTCCGTGTGCGAGTTTCCCCCGGCGTCGGTCGTGATGACCGCGCCGTCGGCGCCAAGCTCCGCGGCAAGCGCGGCGGCCCGCTCCGCGGCACGCGCCTTCTCCGCGGCAGTCTGCTCGTAGCCGCGCATGAGGACGACGCCGGCGAAGCGGAGCGACTTCCCGTGCTCCCGGTAGAGCGTCCTGACGAGCCGGTTCTGCTGGAAGAAGAGAGTCGGATTGCGGAGCGCGGCCCAGTGGTACTCGCCGCACGTGATCGCACCGTCGAGGACCTCCGCGGGGTCGACCGGCAGCGGCAGCCCCGCCTGCCCGGCCGGGACGCCGTAGACGTACTGGTAGTAGAGCGGGCCGAGGTCCGAGAGCTGGAGGAGGGCGGCGACCGCCGGCAGGTCGTCCGCGGGACCGAGCTCGAAGCGCTCGACCTCCGCCGGCTCGGCCCCGAGCGTGGGGCGCGCGAGCGCCTCGGCGACCTCCAGCGTGGTCCGCCGTGCCCACGCCTCCGTCTCCTCGTTCGGAACGCCGGGGCTCGGGCGGAACGTCAGCACGACGTTCGTCGTCTCCGAGAACGGCGTCAGGCCGGCACCGGGGCCGGCCATGTCGACGAGGGACTCCTGCTCGTGGAGAGGCCGCTCCTCCGCGGGGAAGTCGAGACAGGCGAGCACCGTGACGCCGGCGATCCGGTTCGTTCGGCCCTCGCCGGCCTTCGGCTCGCTCGGGAACGCGGCGCGGCCGTCCGGCCGGATCCGCGGTTCCACGGCGTCCAGGACGTGCGTCACCCGCACTGCCTCGCCCGGCCGCACGACGTCGACGTCGACGCCCTCGGGCGCCGGCGGGTCGCCGAGCATCTCGGCGGGGAACGTCGCCAGCTCCCAGGCGCTCACGCGGCCCTCCGGTGGCCCAGCCGCGCCGACACCTCCGCCGCCGCTGCGACGCACAGCTCTGCGACGTCCGGAAGCCGCCGCTCCGGCAGGCGGTAGGCCGGCGCCGAGACCGAGATCGCCGCGACGCAGGTCCCGGCGCCGTCGAAGACGGGCGCAGCGACCGCATGGAGGCCGAGCTCGAGCTCCTCCGTCGCGACCGCGAAGCCGGCCCGGCGGGCGTGCTCCAGCTCGGCGGCGAGGCGCCGCCGGTCGGTGATCGTCTTTTGCGCAAGCTTCGGGAGCGAGCGAGGGAGGCGATCGTCGCCGAAGGCGAGCAGCACCTTGCCGTTCGCGGTCGCGTGGAGGGGCAGTGCGCGCCCGGTCCAGTCAGTCACGCCGACGAGGTGGGTGGTGTCGACCTGGTGGACGTTGAGCGCCCGCTCGCCGCGCCGGACGGCGAGGTTGACCGTCTCGCCCGTCTTCTCGGCGAGGCGCGCCATCGGCCGTCGAGCGACGTCGACGAGCGGCAGGGCCCGCATGGCGAGGGCGCCGAGGCGAGCGAGCTCGGGCCCCGGCGTGAAGCGCTCGCCCTCCCGCCGAACGAGTGCCCGGTTCTCGAGCGTGGCGAGGAGGCGGGACACCGTGCTCTTGTGCAGTCCGAGCTCGCCTGCCAGCTCGGACACGCCCACGGCCGGGCGTCCCTCCTCGAAGGCCGCGAGGATCGCGAGCGCCTTGTCGGCCGACTGCACGTTGCAGATTCTGCAACGCCGCAGCCGTATCTGCAACCGCTACTCGGCCGGAATCTCCGAATGCACCATCCGCATGTCGATGCCCTGCGAGCGGCGCACGAAGCGCGACCCGAGGTAGATCAGGAGCGCCGCGGCGTAGAGGCACCCCATGTAGATGAGCGACTCTCGCCCGTTGAGGGCGTAGATGTCGTTCGTGAACCACTCGTACAGCGCGAAGCCGAGGATCACGAGGAAGCCGGCGGCCGCGACGGTGATCAGCGGCAGGCCGGCCACCTTGTACCTCGCGATGGGCGAGGCGTTGTAGATCTCCGGCTTCCGCCACGGAAGGACCGCGGCCGCGATCGCCGATCCCGTGAACGTGATCGCGATGACGAGGGTCGCCGCCAGCGTCCAGCTGTAGAAGTCGGCGTTGTAGGCGTAGAAGTAGCTGATCGGGATCGAGGGGATCAGCATGAGCAGCAGCGCGACGATCGGGACGCCGTTGCGGGTCACCTTGGCCGCGGCCTCCGGAAGCACGCGGTCGAAGGCCGTCGCGAAGACGACGCGGGTCGAGGAGAGGAAGACCGTCCCCACCCAGCCGAAGAACCAGAGCGCGAGCAGCCCCACGAGGATGAACTGCCAGAGCGCCCCGTCCATGAGCCAGGCGGCCAGGAGGCCCGGGTACGGGAACGTCAATTCGAGCGGCGCGCCCTCCACGTAGGCGTAGAACGTGCCCCAGTACCCGTTGTTGGCGGCATTGTAGAAGTCCCAGCCGAACGTCTTCGCGAAGAGGAGGAGCATGATCACGGCGAGGATCGTCGTCGCGATCAGCGCCCCGCCCATCGCGTAGATGTTCTTGCGGAAGTCGGACGCGCCGCGCACCTCGCCGTAGAGCGTCGCCCCCCAGTTCGACCAGAGGTTGAAGAAGAGGATGAACGGGATCAGGAGGAACGTCCCGCTCGCGGCCGCGAACGTGCCGACGCTCGACGGCGTGCCGGCGTCGCCGGCGGTGAGCGTCGTCTGGTAGGCGTCGCCGCTCGCGCCGAGCGACGCGCTCGCCTCGGCGTTGAACGCGGAGATGAAGTCGGCCTTCGAGTTGACGAGAAGGAGGATGAAGAGGAAGGCGAGGCCGACGAGGCCGCCGTAGAAGCAGAACTTCTGGATGCGCGCGTAGGTGCGCATCCCGAGGGAGATGACCAGCGAGGCCAGGAGCGCGACGATGATCGAGGAGATGAACAAGCCGGGCGTCGGGTCGTTGAAGAACGAGACCCAGCCGTCGGCTCCGACGATCGCCCCGAGCGGGACGAAGACCTCGACGTTGAGGATGTTCGCGTAGATCGGGACCCAGTGCCAGAGGATGAACCACCACCCGCAGACCGCGAGCACGAAGCCGATGCCGCCGCCGAGGATGCGGCTGATCCAGACGTAGTCGCCGCCGGCCCGGGGCATCGCCGCGATGAGCGAGGCGTACGTGATCGCCTGGAGGACGAGGTACGCGCCCGAGAGGATGACCGCCCAGAGCAGGCTCCCGTTCGGGATGAAGACGGCGTACGAGAAGATGAAGAGCCCGAGCGTGACGAGGTTGATGGAGAAGAACGCGTAGACGAACGCGTCTCTCACCGTCCAGCCCTTGACGAGCCCCGTCGCCTTGCGGGCGAAGAGGGTTCGCTCCCGGTACGGGACGTCGCCGATCGTGGTTGCCATCGTTCTCTCCTCTCTCGCTATCCCGCCGTTAGTACGTAGTTCTTGATCGCTTTCCTGCCGCCGAGCTCGACGAGGGCGCCGAGGAGCTCCCCCTGCTCGTAGGCGCTGCCGGGGTTGATGCAGAGCGTGCGGCCGATCCTCGCCGTCCCGCGGGCCTCGTGGATGTGGCCGTGGAGCGAGAGCACCGGCTGGTGGCGCTCGATCGCCTCTCGGACGGCCGTCGAGCCGCAGGGAACCGGCGCATGGCCTGCGTGCTTGAGCGTCATGTCCTCCGTCAGCTCGGGCGCGTCGTCGAGACCCGACCCGTAGGGTGGGCAGTGGAGGCTGAAGATGGTCCGCTGCGGCTCCGCGCTCAGCCGCTCGACGCAGCGGGCGATCCGCTCGCCGAGCTGCTCCTCGTCCTCCTCGCGATACGTGTTCCACGGCGTCCGGTTGGCCCAGCCGGTCGAGATCATCTGGAAGCCGTCGACGTCGACGACGGAGCCCTCCGCCAGCTCGACCGTGCGGGCCGCCGCGATGACGCCGTCGATGTCGAACTGGTCGTCGTTCCCCGGGCAGACGAAGCACCTCGTGCCCGTCCCCTCGAGGCGCTCGTCGGCGAGCGCCATCCACCGCTCGACCGTCGTGAGCATCTGCTCGTGGAAGAAGCGGTCGGCGCGATCCGGGTCCTGCTCGTACTCGCGGAGTTCGTCGGGCGTCGTCCGGAAGGGGTAGTAGCCCCGCCGACGGACCGCGTCCTCGAAGGCCGCGACCTCGTCGTCGCCTTCGAGCCGGTGAAGGTTCTCGAGCAGCGTCGCGTGCCAGCGCCCGTCGCCCTCGGCGACGATGGGGAGGAGCGCCTTGCCCGTCATGTCGCCGCCGAGCACCAGGACGTCGGCGCCGTAGTGCTTCCCGCTGTTCAGGAACTTCCGCCAGCAGGTCTCGGACCCGTGGATGTCGGTGGCGAAGAAGAGCCGCACCGTCGCGGCAATTCAAACACCTGGCACCCGCGGGCGCCAGAGGCGCTACGGGCCGCCGCCGACCTCCTCGGGGGTCTCGTACCAGCGCTTCCGCTCGCCGATCCTCGCCCGGAGGCGCCACGCCCGCGACTTCGGCTCCCGCTCGACGCGCTCGGCGATGGCGTCGATGCGGCCGGCGAGCTCGCTCCGCTCGTCCTCGGGGAGCGGATAGCCGCCGAGGTGCTCGCGGCAGGTGGCGAGGTTGCCCGTGAACGTTCGCCAGAGACCCCAGTCGGCCGCGCAGAGCTCGGCGATGCGGGCACCGTTCACGCGATTCCCGTCCTCGTCTGCGACCGGATGGCCGTGGAGGAGCGCGAGCGCGTCGCGGACGTCCTTCTCGTTCAGCTCCGCGATCTGGAGCTTCGTCAGGAGCAGCTCGGCGAGCGGGAGCGTCGCCGGCTCGAGCTCGAGCCGGCCCTCCAGCGGGACCGCGTGGGACATGCGAAACGCGCCCACGAAGACGTCCACCTGTCGGCCGTGCTCGCCGTCGAAGAAGAGGAGGCGCTCGTTTCCGTGCAGGGCGTTGAAGGCGACGTGCGGCTCGTACCCCTCGCCGCGGAGGAACCGCGTGACCTCCCCCGCGCCCCGCCGGGACGTGGCGAAGTCGAGGTCCGCATAGCCCCGCTCGAACGCGGGCGGGATCGCGGTGAGCGCACGAAGCCGGATCGCCACGCCGCCGAGGAGCCTCAGCACGACGCCCTCCGCGTCCGCGCGATCGAGCAGGCGCCTTCCCTCGGCGACGACGTCGTCCAGGATCGAATCCACCCGCAGACCCTACTAGCGGCTCTGCGGCGGGAGGAGTCGGGCGCACGGCCGCGAACGCGGCACGGATGGCCACCGCCGCTGAACCCGACCGCGTCCAGCGCGCCCTTCTCGCCGCGCTCGGCCGCAACCGCGGCGAGCTCGACCCGGCGAAGCTCGAGCGCGTGCTGCGGCTCCTCGCAGCCGTCAAGCCGGCCGCCTGACGGGCTCTTCGGGAGCCGGGCGGCGCATCGCCGCTCGGCGGCACTCTTCGAGAATCGGGACGGCCGGATTCGAACCGGCGGCCTCCTGCTCCCAAAGCAGGCGCGCTACCAGGCTGCGCCACGTCCCGCGCGGCAAGCCGAGTGTAGACGTTCGCACGGCGCCCACGGGTATCGTCCCGCGCCGTGGCCGACGCCCCGTTCGCCCCTCCGGCGCGCAAGCACGGGCCCGCCCGGCCGCGAGCGTCCGTCGGCTACGCGCTCGTCTGGTCGGCGGTGGCCCTCTGGTCGCTGAACGCGACCGTCGCCAAGGTGGTGCTCGACTCCGCCGGCCTCTCCGCTCTCCGCCTCGCCGAGGTGCGGGCGACCGGCTCCGCCGTCCTGCTCCTCGCGGCCGTCGCGCTCCTTCGTCCCGCGAGCCTCCGCGTGACCCGGCGGGAGCTCGCGTTCCTCGCCGCCTTCGGGATCCTCGGGCTCGCGTTCGTCCAGTTCTTCTACTTCGTCGCGATCGGACGGCTCCCGATCGGGATCGCGCTCGTCATCCAGTACCTGGCGCCCGTCTTCGTCGCGCTCTGGGCGCGGTTCGTCGTGCACGAGCCCGTGCGGCGACGGCTCTGGGTCGCGATCGCCCTCAGCCTCGCGGGCCTGACGCTCGTGGTCGAGCTGTGGAGCGGCTTCACGCTCGACGGCGTGGGAGTCGCCGCCTGCGTCGCCGCCGCGCTCGCCTACGCGGTGTACCTGCTCATGGCGGAGCGCTCGCTCGCGGGAGGGCGGGACGCGACCTCGCTGCTCGCCTGGGGCTTCGCCTTCGCCGCTGTCTTCTGGGCGGTCGTGCAGCCCTGGTGGAGCTTCCCCGTCGAGCGGGTCGAGGGCAGCGTCTCGCTGCTCGGCCGGCTCGGCGAGGTGGACGGGCCCGTCTGGCTCCTCCTCGCCTACGTCGTCGCGCTCGGGACGGTGGTCCCCTTCGTGCTCCTCGTCAGCGCCCTCCACCACGTCCGCGCCACGCGCCTGAGCGTCATCGCGATGCTCGAGCCCGTCCTCGCGGCGGTGGTGGCATTCGCCTGGCTCGGCGAGGAGCTCGGCGCAATCCAGGTCGTGGGCGGCGTGCTCGTCCTCGCGGGCATCGTCCTCGCGCAGACGGCGCGCCCCGTGGACGTATAAGCGTCTCTTATTTCAAACAATGCTTACGGAATCCGCACGTTCTGCCGACATACGGGGTGCATCGTGCCCGCCGTGCCCAGACCCCCCCGTACGGTTCTCGCCGTGCTCGCGTGCGCCGGCATCCTCGCCGCCGCCGCGCCGGCCGACGCCGCCCCGACCCGCGCGGAGAAGCGCCTCGTCGCGAGGATCAACGACGTGCGGGCAGCCCACGGCCTCCGGAAGCTGCGAGTCAGCGGGAGGCTGACCGCGAACGCCCGAAGCTGGGCGGTCCACCTCCTCCGCTCCGACTCCTTTTACCACGGCCGCCTCGCCGCCGGAACGGCGGAGAACATCGCGTGGCTGACGTGCTCGTGGGCGAGGCCGCGGAGAATCGTGCGCATGTGGATGAACAGCGCGTCGCACCGCAGCATCCTGCTCACGCGGAGCCTCCGCCGCGTCGGCCCCGGCATGGCCGTCGGCTCGTGGCGCGGCTACGGCTGCGTACGCATCGCCGTCGCGCGCTTCCGCTAGCCGCGGCCGCGTCAGGCGCTCTCGAAGAGCTCGCGGAGCTGCGCGATCTTCTCCGTGCGCAGCTGGTCCCGTTCGCCCCGCTTGACGGCGTCCACGACGCTCCTGACGAGCGAGGCGAGCTCCACGGGGTTGAACGGCTTCGTGATGTAGTCGAGGCCGCCGAGGTCCATGCCGCGCGCGCGGTCGCGCAGGTCGGCCCGGGCCGTCAGGAAGACGACGGGGATGCCGGCGGTGTCGGGGTCCTCCAGGAGCTCCTCGGCCACCCGCCAGCCGTCCAGGCCCGGCATCATCACGTCGAGGAGAACGACGTCGGGCGACGCCGTGCGGGCGAGCTCGAGCCCGCTCGGACCGTCGGGCGCCTCGAGAACCTCCATGTGCTCCGCCTCGAGATTGACGCGGCACAGGAGGCGGATCGGCGCCTCGTCGTCGATCACGAGCACGCGCGTCACGGCGTCCCCGCCGCTTCCATCTCGGGAACGTCGGCGCCGTCGGCGCGCGCGAGGGGCAGCTCGAACGTGAAGTTGGCGCCGTGTCCCTCGCGCGAGTCGACCCAGATGCGCCCGCCCATCGCGGCGAGCAGGCCGCGCGCGAGGAAGAGACCGAGCCCGGTGCCCTCGACTCCGGACTGGGCCACGTGCTCGGTGCGATAGAACTTCGCGAAGATCCGCTCCCACTCGGAGTGCGGGATCCCCATCCCCTCGTCCTTGACGCTCACCTCGGCGGTGTCGCTCCGCCGCTGGGCGGAGACCGTGATCTTGCTGCCGGCCGGCGAGAACTTGGCCGCATTGTCGACGAGGTTGTGGAGGATGCGGGAGAGCTTCTCGCGGTCGGCCCGGACCCAGAGCGAGCCCGGCTCGACCTCGACCGCGAAGGTGTGCCCGCCGTCGACGTGGTCGGCGACCTGGGCGACCGTCTCGTGCGCGACCTCGCCGAGGTCGGTGCGCTCGAGCGTGACCTCGATCTTCTTGGCGTCGATGCGGGCGATGTTGAGGAGGTCGTCGACGATGCGGATGAGGCGCTCGGACTCGGAGGCGATGTAGCCGAGGAACGTCTCCCGCTCGCTCTCGGAGAACTCGACGTCGCCGCGGAGAAGCGTCCCGGCGAAGCCGTAGATGGACGTGAGCGGGGTGCGCAGCTCGTGCGAGACCGTGGAAACGAAGTCCGACTTCATCTGCTCGACGACGTGCTCGCTCGAGACGTCGCGGAACGCGAAGATGCGGCCGGCCACCGCCCTGGCCGGGTCGAGCATCACGGCCTCCGTCACCGAGAGCCAGACGTCCCGGTTCCCGCGCCGCATGCGGACGGGCTCGTTGGGCGGCTGCGCCGGGTCGCGGGTGAGCTCGCGCTGGAGGACCTCGGCGATCCGCCGGCCGAGCGCCTCGGAGGCGGGGACGCCGGTGATCTGCTCCGCCGTCGCGTTCCAGAGGACGATCCGGTCGTCGCGGTCGACGGCGACGATCCCGTCGGCGATGTTCGCGAGGATCGCCTCGTTCCGCTCCTTCTCCTCGGCGACGCGCTGGTAGAGCTCCGCGTTCGCCACGGACGCCGAGGCGGTGCCCGCCAGCGCGACGAGCGACTGCACCTCGTCGTCGCGCCAGCCGCGCGGCTCGCGGGAGTAGACGGCGAGGACGCCGTAGAGGCCGCCGCCGTGCGCGCTCATCGGAACCGCCACGCAGGCCGCCATGCCGCCCTCGAGGAGGCCGTCGCCCCGCGTCAGCCGCGGCTGGTCCCGCGCGTCGGAGACCGCCAGCGGCGAAGGG
Organism: Gaiellaceae bacterium; assembly: GCA_036260055.1. GTDB lineage: Bacteria > Actinomycetota > Thermoleophilia > Gaiellales > Gaiellaceae > DASQWP01. The sequence goes on from DATAAQ010000103.1 coordinate 15,059, forward strand.
GATTGCGCGACGACGCCGGAGATGCCCGCGGACGAGCTCGAGCGGGCGCCGACCAGGTCGGCCGTTCCCGGGCCGTCCGCCGTCCGGACGACGAGCTCGTCCCGCTCCAGCAGGCGGATGGCGGCCGCGTCAGCGTCGAGGAGAGCCGGCGCCTCGCGTGCGACCTCGTTCAGGACCACGCCTGGGTCGAGATTCGTGGCGAGCAGCGCGCCGACCCGGGCGAGCCGCTGCGAGAACGTGCGCGCCCGGCGTTCCGCTTCGAAGAGCTCGCTGCGCTCGAGCGCGCCGCGGGCGGCCCCGCTCAGGTGGCGCGTGAGGGCGAGGTCGTCGTCCGTGAACGTCCGCTCGCCGGCGAAGAGGACGACCACGGCATTCGTCTGCCCGCGCGTCCCGGCGACGGGCGCGCAGAGGAGCGAGCCGTACCCGGAGTCGCCGAAGAGCTTCCGCACCGACTCGTCGAAGCGGTCGTCGTCGGCCAGCGAGCTCGAGGAGATGATCCGCTCCGAGCCGCCGGCCGTCCCGAAGGGGCAGAGGGACTCGGGCAGCCCGTCCGCGAGACGCGTCCGCACCGGCTCGGGGAGCTCGAAGGAGCCGGCGAGGACGAGCTCGTCGCCGGCCCGCGGCTCGAGGACGAGCGCCGACGTGCCGCCGAGCGCCTCGCAGGCGGCCTGGGCGAGGGCGTCGAACGTCTCCGCCAGCGAGAGCGGCGAGCCGAGGACCTCGGCGACGCGGTAGAAGCCCCGCTGCACCTGCGCCTGGCGCTCGCGCTCCTCGAAGCTCTCGGCGTTGTGGAGCGCGAGAGAGGCGAAGCGGGCGAAGGCCCCGAGCATCTCGACGTCCGCCTCGTCGAAGCGGTTCGCCTCGCGCGCGCAGACGCCGAGAACGCCGCGCGCCTCGCCGAGCCACGTGATCGGCGCGGACATGACGTCGTTGAAGACGGCGTACGGCGGGCTCGGCGGCGGCTGCTCCGTCGCGGCGAACTCGTGCGTGAGCACGGTGCGGCCCGTCGCCACCGCCTTCCCGATCGTCCCCTCGGGGGGGATCTGCCGTCCGACGTTCCACTCCGGGAGCCCGTACACGGCCCGGCACCGGAGGAGCTTCCGGTCGGGCTCGAAGATCCAGCAGTCGACGGCGTCGGCACGCGTGAGCGCGACGACCTCCTCGACGAGCCTCCTGATGACGGACTCGAAGCGAAGATCGCTCGTCAGCACCTGGGCCGCGTTCAGGAGCGTCTCCTGCTGCCGCAGCCGGCGCTCGTTCTCGCCCAGGAGCCTCGCCGTGTGGATCGCGAGGCCGACCTCGCGGGCGACGGCCTCGGCGAGGGCGATCTCGCCGGCCGTCCAGCGCGTCGCGTCCGAGCGGTGGACGCCGAAGACGCCGATCGTACGGTCGAACACGACGATGGGCGTGGCGAGCACGGCGCGGGTGCCGAGCTCGCGAAGCGTCGCGAGGCCTCCGAGCGTGGGGTCGTCGAGCTCGGGCGCCTTCTCGATGTCGCCCACCGCGACGGTCACGCGCCGGCGAGCCGCCAGGTTGGAAGCCGGAAGGCGCTCGGCGGCGGCGCCCACGGGGTCGATGCCGGGCGCGTCCCACTCCGCCCGGATCGGCATCGGCTCGCCCGGCTCGCCCAGGCGGATGAAGCAGCGGGAGACGCCGATCGCGCCGGCCGTCTCCTCCACGGCCACGGTGAGGACGGCGTCGAGGTCGAGCTCCGACCGGACCTTCCGGCCGATCGCGGCGACGAGGCGCTCGCGATCGAGCGCCACCCGCAGCGCCTCGTCGGAGCGCGTGCGCCCGAGCGCGAGCGCGGCCTCGTTCGCGAGCCCCTGGACGAGCTCGAGCTCGGACGCCGAGAAGAGACGGTGGTCGTCCCGGGTCACCGAGACCACGACCCCGACGACGCGGCCTTCCGACACGAGCGGAACGAACGCGGCGCTCTTGGCGCCGACGGTGTCGGCGAGCTTCCGGTTCACGTTCGGCGCGGTCGTCACGTCGTAGATGGCGTACGGCGTCCGCTCGCGGGCGACGGTGACGATCGCGCCGATGTCGTCGTCGAGGTCGAGCACCACTCCTTCCCACCAGCTCTCGTCGACGCCGCGCGCGGCGAAGCCGCGCGCCGTGCGGGCCTCCTCGTCGACGACCGCGAGCATGAACGTCTCGACGCCGAGCACGGACTCGAGCTCGTCGAAGAGCCTCGCGGCGGCCTCGGTCCCCGTGACCGCGTGCGAGAGCGCGCCGGAGAGGCGCGAGATCGCGTCGGCCTCGCGTCCCCGCTCGCTCGCGAGCTCCTCGGCCTCGAGAACGCGGCGGCCGGCCGTCACGAGGAGCCCCCGCTCCCGCCGGCGGGCGAGCACGATCAACGCCGGGACCGCCGCCGCGGCAGCGACGGCGAAGACGATCCACGAGTCCACGTCCCCGAGGACCTCCTTCTCCTCGAGTCGGAGGACCCCGAGGACTGCGGCGAGCGCGGCCACGAGGGTGAAGAGCAGCCAGATGCCGACGCCGAGCCACGAGGACCCCCGCTCGCGCGCGAGCGGCACGGCCAGCGCGAGCGACACGAGCGCGTAGAGGCCCGCGATCACGAGCAGCGGGACGGCGTCGGGGAGGATGGCCTGCAGAGTGTCGTCCACCGGGCAGGAATGATGATAAGGAGCGCGAGAGGACCCGTCGACCCGCGGACCGCGATGTTTCCCTTAGTCGGGAAGGACGAAGGCTGCTTGCAAAGATGGGCCGAACGGCCTATTGGCACGGCGGGCGGGCCGCGGTAGCTTCCCCGCCACTGGGCGATGCGAACCGCGGCGTGTGTCCCTGGCCATGTAGTCCGCGGTGAGCAATGTGGGAAGGCCCGCCGCGCTTACCCCCCGAGCGGCGGGCTTTCTCCTTTCTGAGGGTCGCCCGAGACCCGAGCGCTTGACTCGCCGCCGGGCGGATGAAAGGCTCGGGCGGAGCCGCCTGCGCGGACTGCCGACGCAGTCTCTCCTCCTTCTCGGGACGATCGCAGGCCGCAGGCGCAGAGGAAGGAGCCTCACCATGTTTGCAGTCATCCGGCGCTACGAAGGGATCGAGACGGGCCGTCTCGACGAGCTCACCGCGATCGCGCGCGACGAGCTCGTCCCCCGCCTCGCGGAGGAGCCGGGGTTCATGGCCTACTACCTTCTCGACGCGGGCAACGGAGTGATCGCCTCGTTCGGGGCGTTCGAGAGCCGCGAGGGCGCCGAGAGGTCGAACGAGATCGCGGCGACCTTCATCCGGGAGCACGGTCTCGGCGAGGCCATGCCGAACGCGCCCGAGATCACCGCGGGCGACGTGATCGCCCAGAGGATCCTCCAGACGGCCACGGCCTGAACGAGGCAGAGAGGGGCCTCGCCGACGCCCCTGCGCCCGCGTCGGCGCGGGCCTCCCGGTTGCCTCGCGCGGAGCGATCGGCCATGCTCACGCCGCCGTGGCAGAGGGGTACAGCGAGGGCGCCGCCGCCACGCTCGCGCACGACGACGAGCTCGTCGGCCGGGTCCTGAAGCAGGCGCGCGAGGACGTGCTCGCGGAGCTCGAGCGAGTGTTCGCGGAGCGCCGGCGGACGGGCTACGGCCCGCTCTACGACCTCCTCGCCGACTACCCCTTCCGGGAGGGAAAGGGCCTGCGCCCGGCGATCTGCTTCGCCGCCTGCCGCGCCGCGGGAGGCCGGACGGAGCAGGCGCTCCTCTCCGCGGCGGCGCTCGAGCTCTTCCACAACGCGTTCCTCGTGCACGACGACGTCGAGGACGGCTCGCACTTCCGGCGCGGGAAGGTGACGCTCCTGCAGGCCCACGGCGCCCCCGTGGCGATCAACGTCGGCGACGCGACGAACGTCCTCGCCATGCAGCTCCTGCTGGGGAACACGAGCGTGATCGGCGTCCGCAAGGCCCTCCTCGTCTTCCGCGAGGTCGAGCGGATGGCGCGGGAGTCGGCCGAGGGCCAGGCGATCGAGCTCGGCTGGATCGCGGAGGAGAAGTTCGACCTGAGCGACCGCGACTACGTACGCATGGCGTACAAGAAGACGTGCTGGTACACGGTGATCGCGCCGCTCAGGATCGGGGTGATCTGCGGGAGCGAGCCCGGGCCGCTCGGGCCGCTGGACGAGGAGCTCGTCCCGCTCGTCGAGCTCGGGTTCCTGGCCGGGATCGCCTTCCAGGTACACGACGACCTCCTCAACCTCGAGGCGGACGAGACGCTGTACGGCAAGGAGACGAGCGGCGACCTCTGGGAAGGGAAGCGGACCGTGATGCTGCTCCACTTCCTGCGCACCGTCCGCGGGGCGGCCCGGACGCGGGCGCTCCGCCTGCTGCGGACGTCGCGTGCCGAGAAGCGACCGGAGGACGTCGCCTGGCTGCTCGACGCGATGAGGGACGCCGGCTCCCTCGACCACGGCCGCGCGGTCGCGCGCGACTACTCGGAGCGCGCCCTCGAGGTCGACGCCCGCGGTCTCCCCTTCTTCCGCGAGAACGACGACCGTCGCTTCCTTCGTGAGATGCTGCGCTACGTGATCGAGAGGCTGAAGTGAGCGAGGGCGTCCGCGTCCCGAACGAGCCGGAGAGCGGGCCGAGCGGCGCCTTCGCCGAGCTCTTCCGGCTCCAGACGGAGTTCCAGGCCCGGCTGGCCGAGGAGACCCTCCGCTACTTCCGGCGGCTGCAGGGCGCCGCGGCGCCTGCCGCTCCCGGAACGGTGCTCGTGCCCGACGCCGAGACGGAGCTCCGGGCGTCGGCGCCGCCGGGCGGGGTCGTCGAGCTCCGCCTCGAGGCGGAGAACCGCCAGCGCGTCCACTGCACCGTCGCGCCGGCCCTGACGCCGCTCGTCGACGCCTCGGGCGCGACCTGGTTCGCCGCCGCCGACGCATCGCCGGCGTCCGCGCTCCTCGCCCCGGGAGAGGTGCGGACGCTCGTCGTCGACCTCCCCGTCCCGCGCGAGCTTCCGCTCGGCGAGTACCGCGGCGCGCTCCTCCTCCAGGGGTTCCGGGACGGCGCCGTGCCGGTCACCGTGTCCGTTCGCTCGGCCTCGGCCCGCGCGCGGAGCAGCAAGGCGAAGGCCGCGACGACGCGGGGCACGAAGAGCTCGAGGCGCACCTCGCGGACGCGCAAGAGAACGTGACCGCGGGCCCCGACCGCGTCAGGCTGGTCGACGCCCCGGACGAGTCGGGCCGAACGACCGCGACGCTCCTCGCCTCGCTCGCCGCCAGGCTGGCGACGCTCCTCGCGATCTCGGGCTCGGATGCGATCGGCTCCTTGACGGCCGGCTTCGCCGCGCTGGGCCGCGAGGTGGGGAAGACCGCCCCCGGCGCCCGGCTCCGCAGTGCGCTCGAGACCGGGAGGCCGGGCGCGAACGGGAACGCCCTCTGGTCGGCCCTCCGGATCGAGGAGTGGGCCTCCTCCCTGCCGCCGAGCCCCGTCCTCGACCAGCTCCGCAACGACGTCGCCCTCCTCCTGGCGGACGACCTCGAGGAGACGCTCGAGCTCCTGCCCATCCCGGGCGCGGCGGCCGGCGCCCGGGGGAGCGCCGAGCCGGAGGCGGCCACCTTCCTCGACTTCGCCGTCGGGTTCTGGTGGTTCTGCCGCGAGGTGGCGTCCACCGTGGAGGCGCTCGCCGAGCCGACGCTCGAGCACGAGAGCGTCCGGCCGGCTCCGGCGTCCGAGACGGCGCCGGAGGGCTCCCTCCTACGGTGAGCGCGCCCGACGGCCTGCGGCCGCCCTCGCCGTTCGACCCCTCCGCCGGCGCGTACAAGGACTGGCTGCACCTGAACGTCCTCGACCACGAGTCGGGGATCGTCGGGCTCGTCAACCTCTCGCTGCACGGCGACCCCGGCGACGAACGCTCGCGAGCGCTCGGAACGGCGCTCTTCCACGTGCCCGACGCCGGTTGGGTCGGTAACGTCGAGGTCCGGGGGATCTCGGAGGCGGCGCTCGGGCCGGCGAGCATCGGCCTCGAGCAGACCGGGCTCGCCGTCCACGGCGGTGGAACCGTCCTGGCCTCCGCCCGGTTTCCGGACGACGAGCTCGTCGTCGAGCTGACGGCCACGGCCGCCGTTCCTCCGATCGACGTCGAGGAGCGCATGCCACTCAGCTCCGGCTGGGTGTCCTGGTACGTGATCTCGCGCCTCGCCGTAAGCGGGGTGGCGAGCGTCTCGGGGCGCCGCCTCGACCTCGGCCGCGCCAGCGCGTACCACGACCACAACTGGGGTCGCTGGCACTGGGGCGAGGGCGTCCGCTGGGAGTGGGGCTGCTTCCTCGCACCCGCGCCCGGGCCGGCGTTCGTCCTCGGACGGACCCGCGACAGCCGGCACAGGATCCCCGAGGAGCCGGTGCTGATCGTCCACTTCGCCGGCCGGCGGCGGACGTTTCGAGCGGCAGCCGTCGAGATCGGGTTCTCGGGCGTGCTGGAGAGACGGCCGCGTCGGCTCCCCGGCGCGCTCGCCGCGCTCCACCAGGACCGCACCGAGCCCCGCCTCCCCCGCACGCTCGGCGTCCGCGCGGACGACGGGCGCGACCGGGTCGAGCTCGAGTTCACTGCTCGGGCCGCCGCCCAGGTGATCGCCGGCGACCCCGTGAAGCCCGGGTACGGCTTCATCCACGA
>DATAAQ010000104.1:0-6071 GCA_036260055.1 Gaiellaceae bacterium
GCGCGCGGTCGCCGCCCGCCTCGGCGACGAGGACCGTTCGCGGCCGCGCGCGCGGAAGCGGGAGCGTCACCTCGAGCGTGCGGGCGTCGTCGTCGATCCGCATCGGCGGCAGCGCAACGAGCCCGTGGGAATTGATCGTCCGCCAGAGATCGACCGGCTCGCCGCCCGCGCCGCGGAGCACGAGATCGTCGGTCCGGCTACGCATCGGGGTCGTATTTCCGCTCCCACGGGGAGACGGCGAACGCCTCGCCCGGCGTTCCGCCGAAGCAGAGTACGGTCGTGCCCGGCTCACGGGCCACGGCGCTCCGGCGGACGGCCGGATCGCGGACGTGGAGAAACGTCCCCGCCGGCGCGTCGACCTGCTCGCCGTCGAGGGTGAACGTCGCCCGCCCGGCCGCGACGTAGTAGAGCTCCTCGTGCCGTGTGCCGCTCTCCTCCGTCTCGGTGTGCTCGCCGATGACCTCGTCGCCCGCCCCGTGGGCGACGTACGCGTTCGTCCCGAACGAGCGGATGCCGAAGTGGATCCGCACCGGCTTCCACTCCGCCGTCCCCGGGTCCTCCTCGTACACGAGCGGCGAGATCTCGGCGATGCTGGCGCTCTTCCACGAACGGGCGGCCATGGGACTCCCTTCCTTTCGTAACCGGTCAGATAGGATAACCGGTTATGACGGTCTCGCGCGCCCCGGGAGAGCTCGAGATCGTGCGCGCCTTCGTGAACACCCTCGAGGTCGAGGACGGGAGCGACGAGCTCGAGAGCCCCGAGGCGCTCGCCCGCTGGCTCCGCGAGCGCGGCCTCATGCACGGGGCGCGCGCGTCGCGGGCCGACCTCTTCGAGGCCCGGCGGCTGCGAGAGGCGCTCCGCGCGCTCCTGCTCGTGAACAACGGCGTCAGCGTCCGCAAGGAGGCCGCCGCCACGCTCGACCGCGCGGCGCGCCGCACGCGACTGGCCGTCCGCTTCGGCCCCGGCGGAACCGTCCGAGCGGAGCCCGCGGCGGGCGGGGTCGAGGGCGCTCTCGGCCGCCTGCTCGGGATCGTCGCCGCGGCGATGGCGGACGGGAGTTGGGCGCGGCTGAAGGCGTGCCGGGCCGACGACTGCCGGTGGGCGTTCTACGACCGTGCCCGCAACCGCTCGCGGCACTGGTGCTCGATGGCCGTGTGCGGGAACCGCACGAAGGCGCGCGCCTACCGCCGGCGCCACGCCGCCTGATAAGACACGCAGCCGTGGCGATCCTCGGGATCGACGTGGGGGGGACGTTCACCGACGCGGTGCTCCTCGCGGACGGCGAGCTCCGCACCGCCAAGGTCCCGACCGTGCGCGCGCAGGAGCGCTCCGTCGTCAAGGCGGCTGCGGCCGTCGGCGCCCGCGACCTCGAGCGCTTCACGCACGGGACGACGATTGCGACGAACGCACTCCTCGAGCGGAAGGGCGCCCGCACCGCGTTCGTCGCCACCGCCGGGTTCGAGCATCTCCTCCACCTCCGCCGTCAGACCCGAGCACACCTCTACCGGCTGTGCGACGACCATCCCGTCCCGCTCGTCCCGCTCGAGCGCTGCTACGGCGTGCACGAGCGCATCGGCCCCGGCGGCGTCCTCGAGCCGCTCCGGGTCTCCTCGCTTCCCCAGTTCGAGGCGGAGGCGGTGGCGATCTGCCTCCTCTTCTCCTTCCGCGACCCGACGCACGAGCGCCTCGTCGCGGCGGAGGTCCGCCGCCGTCTCCCGCACGCTCGCGTCGTCGCCTCGCACGAGGTCGCGCCCGAGTTCCGCGAGTACGAGCGCGCCTCGACGACGGCGGTCGATGCGTACCTCGGCCCCGTCCTCCACGACTACCTCGGCTCGCTGGCGCGCGTCTGCCGCGAGGCGGGGCTCGTGGAACCTCTGGTCATGCGCTCCTCCGGCGGCGTCTGCACGCTCGCCGAGGCGGCGGAGCACCCGTCGTTCGTCCTCGTCTCCGGTCCGGCCGCCGGGGTCGTCGGTGCCGCTCGCGTCGCCAACCTCGCCGGGGTCGAGAACGCGATCTCCCTCGACATGGGCGGCACGTCCACCGACGTGTGCCTCATCGCCGGCGGCGAGGCCGGCCGGTCGGGCGAGCGGGAGGTCGGCGGGCTCCCGATCCGGCTCCCCACCGTCGACCTGCAGACGGTCGGCGCGGGCGGCGGCTCGATCGCCGCACGCGATGCCGGCGGCGCGCTCCGGGTCGGGCCGCGGAGCGCCGGCGCGGATCCCGGCCCCGCCTGCTACGGCCGCGGAGGGGTCGAGCCGACCGTCACGGACGCCAACCTGGCTCTCGGCCGCCTGCCCGCCGTCCTCGCGGGCGGACTCGAGCTCGATCGGGCCGCCGCAGAGCTCTCGCTCGGCGACCTCGATCCGGGGGACGTTGTCGAGGTCGTGAACGCGGAGATGCTCCGTGCGCTCCGCCTCGTCTCCATCGAGCGCGGGCACGACCCGCGGGACTTCGCGCTCGTCGCGTTCGGCGGTGCCGGCCCGCTGCACGCATGCGCGCTCGCCGAGGAGCTCGAGATCGGCACGGTGCTCGTGCCTGCGGCCGCAGGCGTGCTCTCCGCGCTCGGGCTCGTCGCGAGCGAGGAGCGGCGAGACCGCGTGCGCTCGTACGTCGTCCCGCTCGAGGAGGCCGGGCTGCTGCCGCGCGAGGGGGAGGCGGACCTTCGCTATCGCGGCCAGTCGTTCGAGCTGACCGTTCCGCTCGGAGACGATGTCGCCGAGGCGTTCCACCGCGCGCACGAGGAGCGGTACGGATACGCCGACCGCGGGCGGCCGATCGAGCTCGTCGCCGTGCGGACGGCGGACGTGCGCCGCCCGCCGGACCTCGAGCTGCCGGCCGGCGACGCCCTGACCGTCGAGGGGCCGGCGGTCGTCGAGCTCGAGGGCGCCACCTGCTGGGTTCCCCCCGGGTGGGTGGGGGCTAGGGACGGGAATAGCACGCTCGTTCTCACGAGATCGTGAACATCCAGCTCCAAGTCGTCGGCAGCGCTCTCCGGGCGGTCGCCGAGGAGATGGGAGCCGTGCTCGTCCGCTCCGCCTTCTCCGCGAACATCAAGGAGCGCCGCGACTGCTCGACGGCGATCTTCGCCGCGGACGGGCGAATGATCGCCCAGGCCGAGCACATCCCGGTCCACCTCGGGGCGATGCCGGAGGCGGTCGCAGCGGTGCGCGAACGCGACCCGGGTCCCGGCGAGACGTTCGTCGTCAACGACCCCTTCACCGGAGGCACGCACCTGCCCGACGTCACGCTCGTCTCGCGGACGGAGGTCGGCTTCGCCGTCTCGCGCGCGCACTACGCCGACGTCGGCGGCGCCGAGCCGGCCAGCCTGCCCGCCGGCTCGACCGACCTCTACCAGGAAGGCATCGTCGTGCCCCCGGTGCGCCTTACCGACGAGATCGCCACCGTCCTCCTCGCGAACATGCGCAACCCCGACGAGCGCCGGGGCGATCTCCGCGCGCAGCTGGCCGCCCACCGCCTGGCCGAGCGCCGTCTCGCCGAGCTCTGCCGGCGGCGCGGGCGGGACCGCGTGACGGCCGCCATGGACGCGCTCTTCGCGTACTCGGAGCGCCGCGTCCGGGCGGCCGTGGCCGCGCTCCCCGAAGGGCGCTACGAGGCCGCCGACGTCCTCGAGCCGTCCGACGGCGAGCTCGTCGTCCGCGCCGCCGTCACCGTCTCCGGAGAGGAGATCGAGATCGACTTCGCCGGCACGTCGCCGCAGCACGACGGCAATCTCAACTGCCCCCTCGCCGTGACGCGGTCGGCCTCGTACTTCGTCGTCCGCTGCCTCACCGACCCGGACGTCCCGGCGTCCGGCGGCGCCTTCGCGCCCGTGACGGTCCGCGCGCCGGCCGGCTCCCTCGTGAACGCGCGACCTCCCGCGGCCGTCGCCGCGGGCAACGTCGAGACCTCCAGCCGCATCGCCGACGTCCTCTTCCGTGCCCTCGGACAGGCGGTCGCCGTGCCGGCGCAGGGCCAGGGGACGATGAACAACGTCACCTTCGGGAACGCCCGCTTCACGTACTACGAGACGATCGGCGGCGGGCAGGGCGCCTGCCCGGCGGCCGACGGGCCGTCCGGCGTGCACGTGGCCATGTCGAACACGCTGAACACCCCCGTGGAGGCCCTCGAGCTGGCCTATCCGCTCCGCGTCGAGCGGTACGCCCTCCGCCTCGGCTCGGGCGGCGCCGGGCGCCGCTACGGCGGGAACGGAGTCATCCGCGAGCTGACCGCGCTCGAGCCGTGCCGGCTGTCGCTCGTGACCGAGCGGCGCGCGCGGGGGCCCGCGGGGACGCGGGGCGGGGAGCCGGGGGCCCCCGGGCGGAACCTGCTGAACGGCGAGCCGCTCCCGGCCAAGGTGACGCGGGCGCTCGCGGCGGGGGAGTCGGTCACGATCGAGACGCCCGGCGGAGGCGGTTTCGGGAGCACGCCCGCCCCCCGTCGTGTATGAAACGAGCCCGTGGACGACGAGAGCGGCTTCAGCATCAGGCACCGCGACGAGCTCGAGCGCTCCGGACGCTGGTCGCTCGTCCGCCGCTCGCTCGGTCTCCAGTCCTTCGGGATGAACGTCGTCGATATCGCCCCCGGCGACCGCATCCCGGAGCACGACGAGACCGAGCGCGACCAGGAGGAGGTCTTCGTCGTCCTCTCGGGCGACGCCACCCTCGTCGTCGACGGCGAGGAGCACTCGGCGCCCGCGGGGACGTTCGCGCGGATCGACCCGCCGCACCTCCGCACCGTCGTCAACACGGGCGCCGAGGTCGCGAGCGTCCTCATCGTCTCGGCCCCCACCACGAGCGGCTTCGAGCCGGACACGTGGAACTAGCCCGCGCCGGCCGGGGCGCGCGCTAGATTCCGCCCGCGTGCTCTTTCGCAAGCGCACCCGCCTCCGCGCGCTCACCGAGCGGGAGTGCTACCTCCGCCTCCACGGCACCCGCCTCGGCGACATCGAGGTGATCCCGGGGCCCAGGGAGCCGGCGCGTGGGCCGCTCCGGCCCCCCGGTCCGAGCGACGAGGGGCCGGCAGTCCATCTCGTCTTCGCCTTCCCGCGCGGCGCCGGGACGATGAGCGGCGAGGAGCTCCGTCGGGAGCTGCTCCGCCGCATGGAGAGCCGGGCGGGCGAAGCGGCCTAGAGATCCTCGGGCGCCGCGACGATCTCGTAGTGCACCGAGCGCTCGTCGAAGCGGGAGAGGAGCGCCCGCGCCTCCGGCGGCACGACGGCGAGCTCGTAGTCCACGCCCGCGAAGGCTCGGACGGCGTCGAGCGAGTCCCAGAGCGTCAGCGTCCCGAACTCGGTCTCGCCGTCGAGCTGCCGCCGGAGGAGGTAGGCGCCCCTGTAGCCCTCCACTCTCTGGATCCCCGGGAGAATCTCCGCACGCAGAAGCGCCTCGTAGCGGGCCGCGTTCTCCCCTCCCGCCCAGCCGCGCCAGAAGCGTCCGATCATCCGAGCAGCGCCCCCTCGTGCGCGAGCAGCCGCTCCTTTCGCTCGAGGCCGCCCGCGTAGCCGACGAGGCTGCCCGACGCGCCGACGACTCGGTGGCACGGAACGACGATCGGCACGGGGTTGCGGTTCAGCGCGCCGCCGACCGCCCGCGCGGCACGCGGCCGTCCGATGCGCGCGGCGAGGCCGCCGTAGGTCTCCACCCGGCCGAAGGGCACGAGCACGAGCTCTCCGAGCACGTTGCGCTGGAACTCCGGCAGCGGGCTCAGGTCGACGCGCAGGTCGAACTCGCGCCGACGGCCGGCGAAGTACTCGTCCAGCTCGCGGCGGGCCTCGTCGAGCGGGCCCGGAGAGCGGAGGACCCGCACCCCGAACGCACGGGCCAGGGCCTCCACCTCGCGCTCGGGCTCGGGGTCGAAGGAGATGCGGCAGACGCCCACGGGGGTGGCCGCGAGGAGCAGGGGGCCGACCGGGGAGTCCGTCAGGTCGTACGCGACGTCGAGGAGGCCCTCGGCGGCCGCGGCCTCGCGGAAGCGGAGGTCGAGCTCGGGGGATACGGTCATACGTGCCTCCTTCGCAGGCGCCGCACCCCGGCGGAGGCCGCCTGGCGGGCGGCCTCGGGGCTGGAGCCGA
>DATAAQ010000105.1:0-6875 GCA_036260055.1 Gaiellaceae bacterium
TCCCCCGCCCCGGGGAGCCGTTGCCCCCTCCCCGGGGATCGGCCACAATGGAGGCCCGTGCGAACGTACACGATCAGCGAGGCGGCCGAGGTCACGGGCCTCAGCCGCAAGGCGATCGCCCGGCGGATCGAGCGTGGCTCCCTGCGCTCGCTCGTCCGCAACGGGCGCCGCCGCATACCCCGCTCCGAGCTCGTCAGGGCCGGCCTCCTGGCCGAGGACGCGGACGCAGCCCCGGACCTCGACCCGAGCGCCCTCCTCCTCCCCCGCCCCGTCCCCGGGGGCGACCTCGAGCCCGCCGGGCGGGCCGAAGACCTCCTCGTCGCCCTCGTGCGGGAGCTGCTCGACCGGGTCGAGAAGCAGGCGAGCGAGGTGGCGCAGATGCGCGCGCTGACCGCGCAGGCCGAGAGCCTCCGGCTCACGAACGAGCTCGCCGATCTGCGCGTCCGCATGGCCGAGCTCGAGCGCGAGCGCCCCGGCGCCGATGCCCCGCCTCCCCAGGGGGACTTCAGCAGGCGCATCAGCGAGCTGAGCAAGCAGGTGGAGGAGCTCGCGAAACGGGAGATCTGGCTTCCGCCGCAGGCCGCGGCCCGTCAGCCTGCCGCGACCGCCCCTCTTCGGGCCCCGGCTGCCGCCGCGCCCCCGCACGCGGCGGCCGCCCCCGCGGGCCAGGTCGCCGCGCAGGCGTACCCGCCCCCTCGGCGCCTGGGCAGGACGACTCGCTTCGTCCTCGAGGCGGCCTTCATCGTCGCCGTCGCGGCCGGCGCCTGGCAGGCCGATCTCGGCGCGCCGCTCGTCGCGGCGATCATGGCAGCCGCCTGGGTGATCGTCGCCGTCATCGAGGCGGTCTCGTTCCGCCGCGGCGCGTAGACCTCGACCTCAGGTCGAGCCGGAGCTAGCCCTCGAGCCGCCGGTAGAGCCGGTCGACGAGGTCGGGGTTCCGCTCGAGGCGCGAGGTGATCGTGCGGATCCGGTACTCGCGGAAGTGCGCCGGATGCACCTTGAGCGCCTTCGCGAGCGCCTGGATGACGTCGTTCGACGGCACCGGCCGGTTGCCGTGGACGATGTGGTTCAGGTAGCCGGCCGAGAGGCCGCTCCTCTCGGCGAGCGCCCGGTACGTCGTGCCCGTCTCGGCCATGAGCGTCTGGACCGTCGTCCCGAACGGCTCCGTCGAGAAGCGCCGCTTCCGCGCCACCTAGAGCAGGCCTCCCACGCGAGCGGGGACCTCGTCGACGGGAACCCGCTCGTCGGCACCGGTCCCGCGGACGCGGACGTCCACGCCGCCGTCCTCGAGCGTCTTCTTCCCGACGGTGACGCGGACGGGGCACCCGATCAGGTCGGCGTCGGCGAACTTCTCGCCCGGGCGGAGGTCGCGGTCGTCGAGGAGGACGTCGAGACCCCGCTCCTCGAGCGCCGCGGCGAGCTCCTCCGCCGTGCGGACCGCCTCGGCGCCCGCAGCCTCGATGGCGACCACCTCGACGTCGTAGGGGGCAAGGGAGCGCGGCCAGGCGATCCCCCGCTCGTCGTGATGCTGCTCGACGACGGCGGCCGTGATGCGCCCCGGCCCGATCCCGTAGGAGCCCATGAGGATCGGTCTCTCCTTGCCCTCCTCGTCGAGGAAGGTGGCGCCGAGCGGCTCGCTGTAGCGCGTCTCGAGCTTGAAGATATGGCCCACCTCGACGGCGGTCTGGAAGCCGAGGCGCCCGCCGCAGCGGGGGCACGCGTCCCCTTCCCTCGCCGCGCGAATGTCTGCGAAGCGGGCCTGGAAGTCCCGGCCGTGCTCGACGCCGCGAAGGTGCCGGCCGGTGCGGTTCGCGCCCGTGACGAACTGGCCCTGCCGTAGGGTCTCGTCGGCGAGGACGTCGCCGGCGAATCCGACCGGCCCGATCGAGCCGGGATCGGCGCCGAAGCCCTCGCGGATCTCGTCCTCCGTCGCCGGGCGCGTGGTCGAGCCGATCGCGGCGGCGAGCTTCGCCTCGTCCAGGCGGTCGTCGCCCCGCACGAGCCCGAGCACGAGAGTTCCGTCCCCGTCCACCACCGGCATCGCCTTCGAGGTCGCGGCCGGATCGACGGCGAGCAGCTCGGCGAGCGCCTCGATCGTCGTCACCCCCGGCGTCTCCACATCCTCGGGGGCGTCGAGCGGCTCGGGGAACCGGGGCGCCCGCGGGACGCCGCGCGCGATCTCGAGATCGGCCGCGTAGTCGCCGTTCTCGCACGTGACGAGGGTGTTCTCGCCGGCGCCGGAGGGCGCGAGGAAGTCGACCGACGCGCTGCCGCCCATCATTCCCGGTTCCGCCTGGACGGCGTAGTACTCGAGCCCGCAGCGCTCGAAGATGCGGTGGTACGCCCGCTCGTGGAGCCGAAAGCTGTGTTCGAGACCCTGCTCGTCGCGGTCGAAGGAGTACGAGTCCTTCATGACGAACTCGCGCGCGCGGATGAGCCCGCTGCGGGGTCTGGGCTCGTCCCGCACCTTCGTCTGGAAGTGGTAGAGGATCTGGGGCAGGTTCCGGTACGACCTGAGCTCACGCGCATGGAAGGTGACCGTCTCCTCGTGCGTCATGGCGAGCACGAACGGGCGGTCGAGCCGGTCCTCGAGCTTCCAGAGCTCCGGGATCTCGTAGCGGCCGGTACGCCTCCAGAGCTCCGCGGGCGTCACGACCGGCATGAACATCTCCTGGCCGCCGATCGCGTTCATCTCCTCGCGCACGATCTGCGCCGCCTTCTCGTGGACGCGCCAGCCGAGCGGCAAGAACGTCCAGAGCCCCGCGGCCACCTGGCGGATGAATCCGCCGCGGACGAGGAGGCGGTGGCTGGCCGCCTCGGCATCACCGGGATCCTCCCGCAGCGTCGGGGCGAAGAGCTGCGACGCCCTCACGGCGCTACGAGGGGCGCTGGGCGGCCTCGGCCATCGCCAGCGCCGCCGGCTTCGCCAGCTTGAGCCGCTGCGGACGCGCCATGCCGCTCGCGATCCAGCGGTCGATCTCGTGGAAGAGCTCGTCGACGAGGATGTCCGAGGACACCTTCTTGAGCACGCGGCCGTGCGCGTAGATGAAGCCGGTGTCGCGGCCGCCCGCGATGCCGAAGTCGGCGTCGCCCGCCTCGCCCGGCCCGTTCACCGCGCATCCCATCACGGCGACCTCGAAGGCCTGCGGGTAGTCGTGCAGGCGCGCCTCCACCTGCTCGGCGAGGTTCCACACCCCGACGTTGTCGCGGCCGCAGGAGGGGCACGCGATCATGACGGGGCCCCGCTCGCGGAGGCCGAGCGCCTTGAGGATCTCCCAGGCGACCTTGACCTCCTCGACGGGGTCGGCCGTGAGCGAGATCCGGATCGTGTCGCCGATTCCGTCCATGAGGAGCGAGCCGACGCCGACGGCGCTCTTGATCGCGCCGGTCGCCGGCGGCCCCGCCTCCGTGACGCCCAGGTGGAGGGGGTACGGCACCTTCGCGGCAAGCATGCGGTACGCGCGGATCATCGTCGGCACCGAGCTCGACTTGACCGAGATCTTGAAGTCGTGGAAGTCGAGCGACTCGAGCAGCCGGACCTGCTCCAGCGCCTCCTCGACCAGCGCCTCCGCCGTGTCCTTGCGGGCGAGCTCGACGAGGTGCTTGGGAAGCGAGCCCGAGTTGGCCCCGATCCGCATCGGGATCCCCTTCTCCTTCGCGGCGCGGACGACCATGGCCGTCTTGTCGGCCCCGCCGATGTTGCCGGGGTTGATGCGGACGGCCGCCACGCCGGCCTCGATCGCCTTCAGCGCGAGCGAGGCGTTGAAGTGGATGTCGGCGATGACGGGGATGGGGCTCAGATAGACGAGCTTCCGGAGGGCCTCGGCGTCCTCGGTCTTCGGCACGGCGACCCGCACGAGCTCGCAGCCGGCCGAGGCGAGCCGGCCGATCTGGTCCATCGTCGCGTCGACGTCGTACGTCTTCGTGAGCGTCATCGACTGCACGACGACCGGCGCGCCCCCGCCGATCGCAACGTTCCCGACCATGATCTGCCGCTCGCTCGCCATCGGGCGAAGTCTAACGGCGGTTGCTCCAGGCTCTTCCCGCGGCTCTCGGGGCCTATCCGTCCCGGATGCGCCCGATGTCGTTCGAGAGCCCGATGACGAAGAGGAAGAGGACGACCGCGATCCCGATCGCGGACACGCGCTCGTACGCCTCGCGCGGGATCGCCCGGCCCCGGATGCGCTCGACGATCGAGAAGGCGATGTGCCCCCCGTCGAGCGGGAGCAGCGGGAGCAGGTTCAGGAGCGCGAGCGAGAGGCTGATGAGCGCGAGCACCTGGAGGTAGTAGCGGAAGCCGATCTCGAGCGACTGGCTCGACGCCTGCGTGATCCCGACGACGCTCGCCACCTCCTCCCGGCCGGAGCCGGTGACGATGCGCCCGAGCGACTCGCCGATCGCCTTCGTCACCTCCCAGGTGGCGGCGGAGGCCCGCTCGAACGACTCCACGGGCCCGTAGCGGCGGTAGAAGGCCGGCTCGGGCCGGAAGCCGACGATGTAGCGGTCGTCGGCCGCACCCGGCGCGCCCTCCTCGAGCACCGGCCGGACGGGGCCGAGCTCGACGCGGCGTCCGTCACGGAGGACGGTGATCGTGACCGGACGGCCCTCGCTCTCCTGGATCTGCTGCGAGACGGCCTGGAACGTCGGCGTGCGCGCGTCCCCGATCGCGACGACCTCGTCCCCCGCGCGGAGCCCGGCCGTCGCGGCGGGCGTCTCGCCGTTGACGCGCTCGACGACGCGCGTCGCCCCCTGCGGCAGGCCGAGCATGAAGACGAAGGCGAGGAGCACGACGGCGAAGACGAGGTTGACGCCGGGCCCGGCGACGATCACGGCGATGCGCTTCCACGCCGGCGCCCGCCAGTACGCGTCGGCCGAGAGGCCGTCCTCGACGTCGGTGAGGCCGCGGTCGGCGCCGCGGCGGGCCGGCTCGGACAGCTCGGCCCGGGCGACCGCGCGCCGGAGCTCGGGCAGCCCGGCCCGCGCGTCCTCGAGGCGGTCCTCCGCGAGCGCCCGCTGCACAGGCGCCGCCTCGCCCTCGAGCCAGGGCGCCTCCTCGCGGGCCCGGCCGAGGTGCGCCTCCAGGTCGCCCGCGGCGGGCTTGTGCATCCCGGGGATCTTCACGTAGCCGCCGAGCGGGATGGAGCCGATCCCGTACTCGATGCCGCGCCACGTCCGCTTCACGAGCGCGGGCGGGAAGAAGACGTAGAACCGCCGCGGGCGCATCCTCACGGCGAGGGCGACGAGGAAGTGCCCCGCCTCGTGGATGAGGATGAGGAAGGCGAGCCCCCCGATGGCGACCGCGAGGTTCATCCCGTCAGTGAACCAGCTCGCGGGTGAGCGCCGCGGCGACCCGGCGCGCCTCGGCGTCCGCCGCCGTCAGGTCCTCCAGGTCGCGCGCCGGGGCGCCGTCGACCGTGGAGAGCGTCCGCTCGACGACGTCCGCGATGCCGAGGAACGGCAGGCGGTCGTCGAGGAACGCCGCGACCGCGACCTCGTTGGCGGCGTTGAGGACGCAGGGCGCGGTGCCGCCGGCCTCGCCCGCCGCGCGCGCGAGCGCGAGGCACGGGAACGCGTCGCCGTCGGGCGCGGCGAACTCGAGGATGACGCCCGCCGCGAGGTCGAGCGGCGGGAGCGACGTGGTTGCGCGCTCGGGGTACGTCAGCGCGAAGGAGATGGGCACGCGCATGTCGGGGTAGCCGAGGTGGGCCAGGGCGGCGCCGTCGCGCAGCCGGACGACCGCGTGGACGATCGAGGTCGGGTGGACGACAACCTCGATCCGCTCGTACGGGAGGCGGAAGAGGAAGTGGGCCTCGATGAGCTCGAGCCCCTTGTTCATGAGCGTGGCCGAGTCGACCGTGATCTTCGGCCCCATGCTCCAGGTCGGATGCGCGAGCGCCTCGGCGGGGCTCACCTGCATGAGGTCCGCGCGTCCGCGGCCCCGGAACGGGCCGCCGGAGGCGGTGAGGACGAGGGAGTCGACCTCGGCCGGGTCCCTCCCCTCGAGGAGCTGGAAGGCGGCGGAGTGCTCCGAGTCGACGGGAAGGATCCGCCCTCCTCCCCGCTCCCAGGCCGAGACGGCGAGGTCGCCGCCTGCCACGAGGCTCTCCTTGTTCGCGAGCGCGAGGTCGACGCCCCGTTCCAGCGACCAGAGCGTGGCCGGCAGCCCGGCGAAGCCGACGACGGCGTTGAGGACGACGTCCGGGTCGGCCGCCTCGAGGAGCTCGGTGAGGTCGCCGCCCACCTGCGTCAACGGCGCGAGGCCGTCGATCGGCTGCGAGCCGGACGCGGCGGCGACGAGCTCGAGGCCCGGGTGGCCGTCGATGATCTCGAGCGCCTGGCGCCCGATCGATCCCGTGGCGCCCAGGAGGGCGATGCGCTTCATCGGAGGCCAGTGTAGTCCGCGGCCCCCGCCGTCCCGGCGTATCAGGAGCTACCGCCGTAGCCGTAGACGTCGCAGTCCTCGGCGCCGAGCGCTCCCATGATCGCGCTCTCGTCCCGGCTGGCGATCTCGAGCTTGCCCGCGAGCTCGAGGACGCGGCCGCCGTCCCGCTCGCGCGCGGCCACGAGGAAGCGGGCGACGAGCCGCTCGTCGCGCTCGAAGAGCCGGCGCAGCTCTCGGAGCTCCTTCCCGAAGGAGGCGGGCGCCGGGATGGCGAGGAACTCGCCGTTGTACCGCTTGTTCAGCGGTCCGACCTTCTCGAGGAGCTCGACCGCGTCCTCCGGTGTGCGCGGCTGCGGGAGCCGCTCGAGCTCACGGCGCGCCCGGCGGCAGAGCGCGTTCGCCTCGCGGATCCAGCGTGCCTCGGCGGCGTCGGCGGCCGGCCGCGACTTCTTCACGGGCCGGGGCCTCAGGAAGCGGAAGCTCTCGGCGCTCT
>DATAAQ010000106.1:0-2870 GCA_036260055.1 Gaiellaceae bacterium
CCCCGCGCCGGTCTCGCCTGCGGCCGGAGGCGCCGGAGGCTCTCCCGGCGGCTCCTGTCCCGATGGCGGGGCCCCCTCGACCTGCTCCACGCCGGATGGGGCCGCGGGCTCTGCCTCCACCGAGCCGTTGCCGCCGCGGGCGACGTCCGGCTCGAAGGCGGCCTCGGGCGCCGCCTCCGCCTCGCTCGCCGCCAGCGGGACGTCGCCCTCGCGCGCGACGCTCACGGGGTCGCCGAACCAGGCCTCCGGCACGGACTCGCCCTCGGCGCGCCGATCGGGGGCGAGGTCCTCGAGCCGCACGACGGGCTCCTCGTCGGCGGGCGCTCCCGTCGTCTCGGCGCCGCCGTAGAGGTCCTCCCGCCCCGCCGCGGCGGCGGCCCCCTCGGGCACGGCTGCGGTTCCGACCGGCTCCTCGAGGGGCGCGGTCGCGTCCACATCCGGCGAGCTCACCTGGATCTCCGCGCCGGGGCGGCTCTCGGCCTCCGGGTGAATGGCGCTGTGTCGTTCGTCCACGTCGCTCCCCCCCGCGCTGTTTGATATCACTTCGAGCAAGCCCGCAGAGACGAGCCCGTACAGCGTCCGTGTCGCGTCGAACTCGTCGAGTCCGGCCGCGCTCGCGATGTCACCAACCGTCCGCGACCCGTTGACGAGGACGAGCACCCGCCACTCCTCGGGTGTGATGTTGATCTCGACGGCGCCCTCCGGCGGCTTGCCGGCCATGGTCACGAGCGTCTCGGCGGAGGGGATCTTGCGCCGCATGACGTCGAGCTCGTCGAGGCGACGCGACGCCTCCATGATGAGGTTCTCCACGCTGACCGCGATCGGGATCTCGACGTCGATGCCATCGCCCTGCTCCCAGAGGAACTGGCCCCGCTCCCACCGGAGAAGGTCGAAGACCGCATCCTCGGTCTGGGTCCGAACCGCGTCCTCGAGCTCCTTGGGGCTCACCGTCCCCGACGACAGCAGCACCTGGCCGAGACGCCGTCCGGTCGCCGCATGCTCGTCGAGCGCGCGCCGCAACTGGCCCTCGGTGAGGGCACCGGAGCGGACGAGCTTCTGCCCCAGCGGCTCCCGCACGAGGCTCGACTCGGCGTAGTAGACGTCGCCGTCGTTGAAGAAGACCTTGCCGGTGCCGGCCTGACGCGTCACCTCCAGCCGCCCGGTCTTCTGCGCGGCCGACAGGAGACGGAAGACGTCGGCGAGTGCGAAGTCGTCGAGCGTTCCCTGGAGCACCGTGGCCTCTCCTCTAGCCGGCTACTGCTGGAGCGACGTGAGCGTCGTCTCCGGCGTCGCTGCGGCGCGCTCGGCGGTCCCGATGCCGTCGCTCCGGGGCTCCGGCTCATCCGGCGAGGTGCTCGCCATCACGTCCGCGACCCGCGCCGCCATCCGGCGCATCTCGAAGAGCAGGAGACCGGCCTTGGCCCCGGTCGCGGCCACGACCACGAGCACCGCCTGATCGCTCGCCGACATCAGGACGACGTAGCCGTCGTCGCCCTCCACGAGCACCTGGGACAGCTCGCCCTTGCCGAGGCCGCTCGCGGCGCGCTCCCCCAGTATCAGCAAGGCCGCGCTCATCGCGGCAAGCCGGTCCTCCTCCACGTGAGCGGGCAGGGCCGATGCCATGGGAAGGCCGTCCGCGCTCACCACCGCCGCGGCCTCGACCTCGGGTGAGACGGCGAGGAAGTCGTCGAGCGCTTGGGCCAGGGCGGCCGCCCGTGTCATGCCGTTCCTCCTTGAAAGAACCCCGGAAGCGCTCCCACGAGTGGCCCCCGTCCGGTCATCGGCAGCGACGGAAGCCGAGTTGAGCCGCCCCCCCGGGGCTGGTTCGCCCCTGCGCGCCGAGCTTAATCCAGCGCCGCGGCCGAGGCTATGCCCCGCGCTCCAGAGCGCGAAGAGCCGCTGCCGACATCGTCTCCACGGGCGGGTCCTGACCCGTCCAGATGCGGAACGACGCCGCGCCCTGGCGCACGAGCATGCCGAGACCGACCCATGCGCCCGCGCCCTGAGCCCTCGCTCTTTCGACGAGCGGGGTCGACGGTGGGTCGTAGAGGAGGTCGACCACGACCTGCCCTGCCCCGAAGCGGGCGCTCGGGATGGGGTCCTCTCCGGCGCGCCCGAGCGGCGTCGCGTTCACGATCAGCTCCGCGGCCTCGGCGAAACGGCTTGCCTCCTCCCACGCCACTCCCCGCGCGCGTGCGCTGCGCGCCAGCCGGGCAACGGCCCGGCCCTGCGCGGGCCGGCGCGCCGCCACGAGGACCTCGGCCGCGCCGAGCTGGTCGAGCGCCGAGACGATCGCTCGGGCCGCGCCTCCCGCACCCAGGACGACGGCCTTCCTGCCGGCCGCGTCGACGCCCGCGTCCCAGCGCAGAAAGTCGCGGAAGCCGTCGAGGTCGGTGTTGTGGCCCACCAGCACGTCGCCCACCCTCTGGATCGTGTTCACCGCGCCGAGTGCGCGCGCGTCTCCCGAGAGAGCATCGAGGAGGGGGGCGACCTTGCGCTTGTGGGGGATCGTCACGTTGAGCCCCAGCGCCCCCAGCGCGCGCAGCCCCTCGACCGCGGCCCGCAGGTCGGAAGGCCGCACGGGAAGCGAGAGGTACACCCAGTCCAGGCCGCAGGCGCGGAAGGCGGCGTTGTGCATCGCGGGCGACAGCGTCGACTCGAGCGGCCATCCCAGAAGGCCGCTGAGCTTGGTGCCCCCCGCTGCCCTCAGCACTCGAGCTCCTGGTAGGCGGCCTTGTCCTCGAGGAACTGCTCGTAATCGCGGCTGAACGCGTGGTGCCCGCGGCAGTCGCTCACGACGTAGTAGAGCCACTCGCCCTCGCCGGGCCGGGCCGCGGCCTCGAGCGACGCGAGCCCCGGGGCGCCGATCG
>DATAAQ010000107.1:0-12781 GCA_036260055.1 Gaiellaceae bacterium
GCTCGCCGCCGCTCCGTCGGGCTGCCGGGGTTGACGATCCAGGTCTCCCCCACGCGGCTCACCTCGGGGAGATGGCTGTGGCCGTAGGCGACGAGGCCGCAGCCGGGGAACGCGGCCACGAGCCGCTCGTGGCGGCCGCGTGCCGGCCCGGCGTCGTGCACGAGCCCGATCCGAAGTCCCTCGGCCTCGACCACGAGCCGTTCGGGGAGCGCCCGCCGGAGAGCCGGCTCGTCCATGTTCCCGTGCACGGCGGCCACGGGAGCGAGCCGGCGCAGGTCGTCGAGGACGGAGAGCGCCGTGAAGTCGCCGACGTGGACGATGAGGTCGGCGGCGTCGAGGAGTCGCACGCACTCGGCCGGAAGACGACGGGAGCCGCGAGGGAGATGCGTGTCCCCGAGGAGCGCGATCAGGGGACGCCGTCGAGGAAGCGGCCGTCACGATAGGCGAGCTCGCCGTCGGCGTACACCTCGCTCCCCGCGCGGAGGTCGCAGACGAGGTCCCAGTGGAGGGCGGACTCGTTCTGCCCGCCGCTCTCCGGATAGGAGGCGCCGAGGGCGAGGTGGACGGTCCCACCGATCTTCTCGTCGAAGAGCGTGTGGCCGGTGAACTCGCGCACGGCATCGTTCAGGCCGAAGGAGAACTCCCCCGCCCGGCGCGCGCCGTCGTCGAGCGCGAGCATCTCCCGGAGGAAGCCCTCCCCACGCGCCGCCCGCGCCCGCACGACCTCACCCGCTTCGAACTCGAGCTCGATGCCGCTCACCCGGCGGCCGCCGAAGCTCGCGGGATACGTGAAGCGGACCGTTCCGTGGACGCTCGTCTCCACCGGCCCCGTGAAGACCTCGCCGTCCGGGAAGTTCTCTCGGCCGTCGCAGGGGATCCACGTCCTGCCCGCGACTCCGACGGTGAGATCCGTCCCGTCGCCGACGACGCGCAGCTCGCTCTTCGCACCCAACCACTCCGCGAGGCGCGCGAAGCGCTCGCCGAGCCTCGCCCACTCGCTCACGGGATCGTCGGAGTCCAGGAGGCCGGCCGCGTAGACGAACTGCTCGTACTCCTCGAGCGACATCTCCGCGTCCTGCGCCGCCGCCTGGGTCGGGTAGAGCGTGACGACCGAGCGGAGCTGGCCGGCCGCCGAGCGCTCGAAGTGCCGCTTGCGGAGCGGCTCTCGGGCCCGCGCGTGGAGGGCCTGGCGCGCAGGGTCGACGCCGGTCAGCGCGCGCGTGTTCGTCTCGGCCTCGACCGCGATGCGGACGTCGGCGCGCTCGACCTCGTCGAAGCGGGCGGGATTGACCCACTCGAGCTGGGCGTCGGTGCCGTTCGAGAGCAGGGCCTCGGCCGTCCCGTCGAGCTCCGTGCGGAGCTGCGGATGACCGCCCGCCTCGAGGATCTCGCGGTAGAGGGCCCGCACGAGCGGCGCGCCCGGGAGCGGCGAGTCGATGCAGACGAGGTCGCCCTCGCCGACCCGGGTCGAGTACTCGACGAGGACGCCGGCGAGGCGCTCGACGCGGGGGTCAGCCACCGACGCCGGTCTCGACCAGCTCGACGGCGGGCTCTGCGAGGAAGCGGCCGTCCTTCCAGACGAGCTCGCCGTCCGCGTACACCTCCCCCTCCTCGCGGAGGTCGCAGATCATGTCCCAGTGGAGGCCCGAGGTGTTCTGTCCGCCCGTCTGCGGGAAGCCGGATCCGAGCGCCAGGTGCATCGTGCCGCCGATCTTCTCGTCGAAGAGGATGTTCCGGGTGAAGCGGTCGATCTCGTAGTTGAGCCCGAACGCGACCTCGCCGAGGACGCGCGCGCCGTCGTCCATGTCGAGGAGCGAGCGGAGGTATTCGTCTCCGTGCGCAGCCTCGGCGGCGACGACGCGGCCGGCCTCGAAACGGAGCCGGATGTCCTCCACCTCGCGCCCGTGGTAGATGGCAGGGAACGTGTAGCGAATCTCGCCCTCCGTCTCCGTCTCGAGCGGGCTCGTGAAGACCTCGCCGTCCGGGAGGTTGTAGTGGCCGTCAGCGGCGAGCCACGAGCGGCCGTCCACGCCGAGGCGGAGGTCGGTGTCCGGGCCGACCACGCGCAGGGTGCGCACCGACCCGAGCTCCGAGGCTCGCGCGCCGAGCTCGGCCGCGACCGACCGCCAGTGCCCGGCGGCGTCCTCCTCGTGGACGTGACAGGCGGTGAAGACGAAGTCCTCGTACTCGCCCAGCGACATCTCCGCCTCCTGCGCGTGCGCGTGCGTGGGGAAGAGCGTCCCGCACCAGCGCATCTCGCCGTTCGAGATCCGTTCCCAGCGGCGGTTCGAGAGCCTGCGGTGGGCGCCGATGAAGCCCGCGTGCCGGTCCGGGGCGACGCGGGAGAGCGAGCGGGTGTTCGCCTCCGACCAGATCGTCACGAGCGCGTCGAGATGCTCGATCTCGCTCCACTGGAGAGGCGAGATGAACTCCACCTGCTCGTCGGAGCCGTGCTCGAGGAGGAGCTCGAGCAGGCCCGAGAACCCCAGCCGGGTGTAGGGATGCGCCCCTGCCTCGAGCGCGGCGCAGTAGAGCGCGAGCGCGAAGGGCGCGGCCACCTCGAGGCCGTCCACGCGGACGACCTGGCCTTCCGCGAGCTCGAGCGAGTAGTCGACGACGAGGTCGGCGAGCCGTTCGACGCGCGGGTCCTTCACCCTCGCGTTATACCCGACGGGAGCGCGGCGAGCGCCGCGTCGAGGAGCCGCCCGGCGCCGAAGCGGACCGGGTCGTCGGCGGGAAGACCGGTCTCCTCCTCCGCGTCGGCCACGGCCGCCCTCGCCTCGTCCTCCGGAAGCCGTCGCGTGTTGAGCGCGACGGCGGCGACGCGGGCCGGGCGCGCGGGAAGCGCGGCGCGCTCGTAGAGCTCGACGAGCTCGGTCAGCGGCGGGATCGGGTGCGCGGGCATCCCCTCGACGTGCGTGTCGCCGGCCTTGTGGCAGAGGACGAGGGCGTGGGGCGCGCTCCCGTGCAGGAGGCCGAGGGTGACCCCCGAGTACTGCGGGTGGACGAGCGAGCCCTGACCCTCCACCCAGAGGACGTCGCCGCGAGCCGCTCCGTCGACGACGAGCCGCTCGGCGGCTCCGGCGAGGAAGTCGGCGACGACGGCGTCGACGGCGATCCCCCAGCCGGCGATCATGATCCCGGTCTGGCCGGTCGGCACGAAGACGGATGCGAGGCCGCGCGCCCTCGCCGCCCGGTCGAGCTCGATCGCCACGGTCTTCTTCCCGATCGCGCAGTCGGATCCGACCGTGAGCGCCACGGCGGCCCCGTGCTCGAGGTTCGCGCCCGTCGCGACGCTGAGATCGGCGGGCGGACGGCGGAGGTCGCGGAGCTCGACGCCGTGCTCCCTCGCCAGGCCGGCCAGCTCGGGGTCGTCGGCGAGGAACTCGTGCATCCCGGCCTCGACGTCGAGGCCCGCGCGGACCGCGTCGGCCAGCAGCGAGCGCCAGACGGGCGGGAGCCGTCCGCCGCTCGGGGCGACGCCGACGAGCGCCGTCGTCGGCTCGTACGGGAGCGCCTCCGCGACCGTGGCGACGACGGGGAGCCCTTCCACCGTCGCGCCGGCTCGCCGCGAGTCGAGGACGCAGACGACCGGATCGGCGCCGTACCGGATGACGCCGTACATCGTCTTCCCGTGGTGCGGGTCGTCGGAGTGACCCTCAGCGAGGACGAGATAGCGCTTCATCGACTCCCAGGCCGGGTTTCGCGGAGGGGAGCTGCACGCCGTCGCGGAACGTGACGCCCGGCCAGGGATCCTCCGCGAGCAGCAGGTTGCCGTCGAGGTCGACGTGGTCGCAGAGGCTTGCGACCTGGCAGGCCGCGGCGATGCCGAGCCCCGACTCGATCATGCAGCCGAGCATCACGCCGAGGCCGAGCGCCCGGGCGGCATGCGCCATGCGCACGGCCTCGCGGATGCCCCCGCTCTTCGCGAGCTTGATGTTGACGCCGTGCGCCCGCTGCGCGCAGACGGGGACGTCTGCGAGCGTGTGGCAGTCCTCGTCGACGTAGACGGGGAGAGGCGACTCGCGCTTCAGCCGCTCGCCCCCCGGGTCGCCCGCAGGGAGTGGCTGCTCGACGTACTGGACGCCGAGCGTCTCCAGCTCGCGGACGTTCTCGAGCGCCTCGTCGACGTCCCAGTACTCGTTCACGTCCACCTGGAGCGGAACGTCCGTGACGCCGCGGACGGCGCGGACGCGTTCGACGTCGAGGCCGTCGCGCCCGCCGAGCTTCAGCTTCAGGCGTCGGAACCGACCGGCGACCCGCTCGGCCCGGCGCGCCATGTCGTCCGGATCGCCGAGCCAGACCGTCCACGAGGTGGGCGGTCCGCCCGGAGATAGGCCGAGAAGGCGCCAGACGGGTTGCCCGACGAGCTTCCCGCAGAGGTCGTGGAGAGCCGCGTCGACGGCGGCCTTCGTGGCGGCGTTCCCCGGCAGCTCCGCGAGCCGCGAGCCGATCGCCTCGAGCGCGAAGGGGTCGTTGCCGACGAGACCGCGCGCCTCGCCGAGGAAGGCCTCCGCGTCCGCGACGGTCTCGCCGTAGTGGTCCTGCGGCTGGGCCTCGCCGAAGCCGGTGTGCTCGCCGTGGCGGATCGCGACCCAGACGACCTTCTCCTCGACGCTCGTCGAGCGCGAGATCGTGAAGGGCTCGGCAAGTCTCAGGGTCGCGGTCCGGTGGGTGAGCTCCACGGCGGATAGACTATGGCTCTCCGCGCCTGTAGCTCAGGGGATAGAGCGTGCGCCTCCGGAGCGCAAGGTCGCAGGTTCGAATCCTGCCAGGCGCACTCGTCCGCTGAGCCGGCTCGAGCGGTGGAGGCACCGCCGGGCGTGGTCGGGCGCCGTCGCGGGTACCTTCCACGGTGGCCCGAACCGGGTGCTACAAGGAACCGGTCAACCGACAAGGGGGGAACCTTGAAGCGGACTCTCGCGGCCGCATTCGCGGCCTTCGCGCTTGCCGTTCCGGGCGCCGTCGCGGCAGAGGCCTCGGCGCCGAACGACGAGTACTACGGCCTCCAGTGGGGGCCGGCGCAGATCGACGCGGAAGAGGCCTGGTCGACCTCCACCGGCAGGGGAGAGGTGGTCGCCATCGTCGACAGCGGCGTCGATCTCAGCCATCCCGATCTCAAGCGCAAGCTCGTCCGCGGCGCGACGTTCACCGGATGCGCCGAGGACCCGAACGGCTGCGGCAACGGAGACTGGGAAAGCGGCAACACGGACGAGGCCCCGTCCCCGCACGGGACGCACGTCGCCGGCATCGCGGCCGCCGCGACCGGCAACGGCATCGGCATCGCGGGCGTCGCGCCCGACGCGAAGCTCATGCCCGTCAAGGTCCTGACCGACGAGGGCGGGAGCTTCCAGGAGGTCGCGGCCGGAATCCGGTGGGCCGCGGACAACGGCGCGGACGTGATCAACCTGAGCCTGGGAGCGCTTCCCGGCGTCCAGGCCCTGCCCATCGTCGGCGTCCTGGACGACGCGAAGCAGGCGATCAACTACGCCGTCAGCAAGGGCGTCGTCGTCGTCGCCGCGGCGGGGAACGACTTCGCCTCCATCTGCGGCGAGCCGGGCTTCAACCCGAACGCGCTCTGCGTCGTCGCGACCGACAGGCTGGAAGGACGGGCGGTCTACTCGAACTTCGCCGTCGACCAGGACCTCAACGTCGTCGCGGCGCCGGGCGGCGCGGCCGTCCTGGCGTGCGAGGACGACGTCATCTCGACCGTCCCGGCCGAGGCGGAGGGCTTCTGCACCGACGCCGTCGGGACGCCCGGGTACGACTTCTACGCGGGCACCTCGATGGCGACGCCGCACGTGGCCGGCGTAGCCGCGCTGCTCACCGCGCAGGGGCGGGACGTCTTCCAGGTGTACGACGTCCTCAAGGACACCGCGCGGACGCCCGGACTCGAGGCCCGGGGCACGTACAGCCCGACGTACGGCTGGGGCATCGTCGACGCCGACGCCGCCGTCGCGGCGCCGCTCGGCTAGCGGTCCCGGCTCCCGGCGGCGAAGGGCCGCTCCGCGCGCCGCGGGGCGGCCGTTCGCCCGCCGGCACGTCGTTTTCCGAGGGTTTGCGGGTAGAATCGCGTACTCCGGAGATGCAACTCGACGAGCCCCTCAGTACGAATGGCCAGGCCCACGCTTCCCCGCATCAGGCGCGGACGAGCCCGCGGCGCCCCGGGCGGCATCGTCGAGCGGACCGAGCCTCGCGTCTCGCGGGTCTCGGCTAACGGCCTCACCTGGATCCACATCGACCAGCCGGCCGTCGCGGAGGCCGCCTACCTCGTCGAGCAGTTCCCGCAGTTCCACGAGCTGGACATCGAGGACGTCCTCTCCAAGCGGCAGCGGCCCAAGGTCGACGAGTATCCGGACTATCTCTTCGTCGTCCTCCACTTCCCGTTCTACGACAAGAACGTCCAGCGCCTGAACGCGGCCGAGCTCGACGTCTTCCTCGGCGAGGACTTCCTGATCACCCTTCCGAACGTCGAGCTCCTGCCGGTCACGTACCTCTTCCGGCGCTGCGAGGACGACGCCGAGCGTCGCGACGAGCTCTTCTCGAAGGGCTCGGGCTACCTGCTCTACCACGTCCTCGACGACCTCTTCGACTACTGCTACCCGATCCTCGACAAGATCGGGACGAAGCTGGACTCGATCGAGGACGAGATCTTCGAGGGCCGTAGCGAGGACGTCGTCCGCGACATCTCGAACGCGAAGCAGGAGATCATCGCGTACCGCAAGATCATCAAGCCCGAGCGCGCGACGCTCCGCGTGCTCGAGCGCCACACGCAGCGCTTCCTCCCCCAGGACCTCGAGCTCTACTTCGACGACATCGTCGACGCGGCCGAACGCGTCTGGGACCTCCTGGACAACTACAAGGAGGTGATCGAGGGGCTCGAGTCGACGAACGAGTCCTTCATCTCCCACCGCCAGAACGACGTCCTGCGGCTCCTCACGATCATCAGCGTCACGCTCCTTCCCCTCACCCTGATCGCGAGCGTCTTCGGGATGAACGTCCTCTTCCCCGGCGAGGGGAGCCGAGAGGCGTTCTGGGTCATCGTCGGCGCCCTCGTCGCCACGCTCGTCGCGATGATCGGCTTCTTCCGCTGGAAGCGCTGGCTTTGAAGCAGCTCTGGGCGCCCTGGCGGCTGGAGTACATCCAGAGCGCGGACGAGCAGGAGGGTTGCGTCTTCTGCCGCGCGGCCGCGGCCGGCGACGACGAGGGCGTGCTCGTCGTCCACCGGGGCGAGCGGGCGTTCGTGCTCCTGAACCGGTTCCCTTACGCGTCCGGCCATCTGATGGTCGCCCCCTACCGGCACGAGGGCGACTTCGGCGAGCTGTCCGGCGAGGAGGCGGCCGAGATCCACAGGCTCGCCGCCTCGGCGCTCGGGGCCCTCGCGCAGACGATGGGCCCGCAGGGCTTCAACCTCGGCTGGAACCTCGGCCGGATCGCGGGCGCGGGCGTCGTCGACCACGTCCACCTCCACGTCGTCCCGCGCTGGGCGGGAGACACGAACTTCATGCCCGTGCTCGCCGACGTGAAGGTGATGCCGGAGGCGCTCGCCGATACCCGCGAGAAGCTCGCAGCGGCCTGGCCCCGCTGAGTAGGGTCCCGCCGATGGCGCTCGACCCCAAGGTCTTCAAGGCGTACGACGTGCGCGGCGTGTACCCGGCCGAGCTCGACGAGGACGGCGGCTACGCCGTCGGCCGCGCGTACGCGGAGGAGTTCGAGCCGCGGAGGATCGCCGTCGGGCGGGATATGCGGCTCTCCTCGCCGGCAATGGCCGCGGCCGTCGTCCACGGAGCCGCCGACGGCGGCGCGGAGGTACTGGACATCGGCCTCGTCGGGACCGAGATGCTCTACTTCGCCGTCGGCGAGCTCGGCCTCGACGGGGGCATCGCGGTCACCGCCTCGCACAACCCGAAGGAGTACACCGGCATGAAGATCGTGCGCCGCGGAGCCCTCCCCGTCGGCGGCGAGTCTGGGCTCCTCGCGATTCGCGACCGCGCGCTCGCCCTCCCGGGAAGCGAGCGCAGCCAAGAGGGGGGCATGGCCCGGAAGGCGGACGTCTATCCGGCCTTCGTCGACAAGGTCATGTCCTTCGTCGACCCGGGCGCGGTGCGGCCGCTCCGGGTCGTCTTCGACGCCGCGAACGGCATGGCCGGCGCGATGCTCCCGCCGCTGCTCGAGCGCCTCCCCGTCGAGGCCGTTCGCTGCTTCTTCGAGCCCGACGGCAGCTTCCCCAACCACGAGCCGAACCCGCTCCTCGAGGAGAACCGGCGGTTCGTGGTCGGGAAGGTGCGCGACGAGGGCGCCGATCTCGGCATCGCGTTCGACGGCGACGCGGACCGCTGCTTCTTCGTGGACGACACGGGCGAGTTCGTCCCCGGAGACTTCGTCACCGCGCTCCTCGCCGAGTCGATGCTGGAGAAGGAGCCCGGAGCCACGATCATCTACGACGTCCGCGCGAGCTGGGCCGTCCGCGACGTGGTCGAGCGCGCGGGCGGCACGGCGCTCGCCAACCGGGTCGGCCACGCCTTCATCAAGCACCGGATGCGGGAGGTGGACGCCGTCTTCGCCGGCGAGGTCTCCGGTCACTACTACTTCCGCGAGTTCAGCCAGGCGGACTCGGGAACCGTCCCGGCGCTCCTCATGCTGGAGCTCGTCTCGAAGAAGGGGAAGCCGCTCTCGGAGATCCTCCGGCCCTACCGCGAGCGCTACTTCATCACGGGAGAGATCAACTCCCGCGTGGCCGACGTGCCGCTCAAGCTCCAGGAGTTGAAGGAGCACTTCGCCGCCGAGGGCGAGATCTCCCACCTGGACGGGATCTCCGTGACCGCCGAGGACTGGCACCTGAACGTCCGCCCGTCGAACACCGAGCCCCTCCTCCGGCTCAACCTCGAGGCCCTCGACCGCGCGCTCATGGAGCGCAAGCGGGACGAGGCCCTCGCCGTCATTCGCTCCTAGAACGGCGCGGGCGGGGCCGAAGCCCCGCCCTCGCGCCTGCGCTTCTCCTGCCGCCTAGGGGCGAAGCAGGTAGTCGATCGCGCGATCCATCACCTGGGCACGCGTGGCCCCGCCGGTGACGCCCTCGAGCCCGAAGCCGAGGAGGATCGTATCCTCGGTCGTGATCGCGGCGCCCTCCGGGAAGCCGGCCGCCGTCGTGAACACGAAGTCGTTCGCGTTCGGCGCGCTCCCGGCCGGAGGCCCGGTGACGGTCCAGCCGCCGGTCTCGCCCTCGAACGAGGTGCTCGAGCCGTCGGGCAGGGTCACGTCGTCGATGAAGACTCCGAGTCCCTGAACGGCCCAGTCGCTCGCATAGGAGATCGAGATCTCGACCTGTCCGCCGGCGTAGTCGGAGAGGTCGATCGCCCACTCCTGCCAGCCGTGCGAGTCGCCCGAGGCGGCGTTCCACTCTCCTCCCGTTGCGGCGTTGGCCCCGCTGCAGTCGGCGCCCTGGTAGCGCTCGAGCCACGGGTGGAGGTCATGCCAGCCGGCCGGGCAGCTCTCGCCGGTTGACGTGCCGGTGTGCCCGTTGAGATCAGGCAGCGTCGTCCAGTCGTTCTGGCCGGGATGCCGAGCCTCGACGAAGAGGAAGTCCCAGTCGGGCTCGGTGTTGTACGAGGTCCAGAACGAAAGCGTGCCGCCGCCTGCCGGGACGTCGATCGTCCGCGTCAGCTGCTTGTAGGAGACGTCCGCGATCTGGGAGTACGCGTACTGCTCCCCGGTGTGCGGCTCGAACGGCCCGCCCGGGCGGTCGTACCGTGCGGACACCCAGCTCCGGAACTGCGGGTAGTCGTCCGGAGGCAGGATCCCGCTGGTCGCGATGAACGAGTTGGCGTTTCCGTGGTTCTGCGCGCTGTCCGCGCCGTTGAAGACCAGCTCGAGCGAGCTGAACGGCGTATCGCTGCCGAGGACGTCGGTGATGTTGTCCTCGCCGACGCCGGCACCGGCGTTCAGGAAGTAGGCGCCGTACCAGTACTCGAGCACGTCGTTCACGAGGTCGCTCGACGGCGAGCCGAAGAGCGCCTGGCAGCGAGCCAGCACCGCCGGATTGGCGCGGCACTGTGCATTCGCCGCCGTCGGGTCGTAGAGCTGCGTGCCGAGCGCCGTGGTGAACTGCATCCCGGCGTTCTGGCCCGCCAGCAGGACACGGCCGCCCTCGTTGACGTACTCGCGAGAGTGCAGCATCTCGTCCATCGCAAGCCGGGACGCGTTGCCCGGGCCCCAGCCGAGCTCGCGGGTGACGACGTCGTTGCCCGTGTACCAGACGACCGCGCGGTAGTGGCTGAGGACGCCGAGGAATGTCGCGGCCTTGCGTCCGCGGGCGTCCACGTCGTAGACGTCGTAGCCGACGCCGTTCGCCGCGAGGGCGTCGCCGTAGTACGAGAGGTAGTGCGGACCGGGAGCCTGGCCCGGCGAGGCGCCGGTGTAGTCCTCGGCCGCGAGCACGAGCACGTCGTTGTTCGACTCGACGGCAGCCTGGTACGTGAAGGAGGGGCTGGTCGCTCCGCCTCCCTCGAACCAGACCTGCACGCTGTCACCGGGCTCCGTGCCGGTTACCTCGCCCCGCATGACGCGGTAGTAGACATCGGTCTGTCCTCCGTACTTCTCGCCTCCCGCCCACTCGGTCGTCGGCTTGCTCTGCACGGGCCCGCCGTCGATGCGGTACTTGAGCGTCACGGCTCCGAGCGCGCGCTTCGCCAGCACCCGCACCTCCTGCGGGTCGCCGTAGGAGACGTCGAAGGTGAAGTTCGCCGTCGGGAGGCCGGTCTTGTAGGTGTCGTCGCTCTTCAGGTAGAAGGGCTTCGTCTCGATCCCGAGGACCGACTGCGGATCGTCAGGATCGGATGCCGACCTCGCAACGGAGAGAGCGAACGGGAGGTTCCGCTCGAACTCCTCCTGGACGAGCGCCTCGTTGTCGGGGAAGACGAACCCGCAGTTCGTGCATCCCTCCGAGAGCTCAGGGGTCCACGCGAGCGTGCCGTGCTGGACGTGTCCGAAGTCCGTCGTTTCGCCGTTCGTCACGTAGAGGACGTCGGACGAGAGGCCGGGGACGAAGGCGTCGTTCGTCGCGGCGCTGCCGATGGCCGGGTTGTCCCGGTTGCCCGAGAGGGCGAAGTAGATCGGGTCGTCCTGCGACGCGGTCCCGACCTGCCACCCCTCGGGGTAGAGGAGCCAGCGTCCGAACGAGTGGTAGTTGACGTGGAAGGCGAAATCGATCCGCTCGTAGAGGCCGACGATCGCCTGCGTCTCGGGCTCGGACCCTGCATCGGGGCCGCGATAGGTCTCGCTCGACTCCACGCCCGACGAGCCTTCGGCATCGTAGTTCCAGTGCTCCGGGTAGTTACGGTTGGGGTCGACGCCGTCGCCGACCTCGGTCGTGCCGTTGCCGTTGTTGTCCCGGAGCGTCTTGCGCCAGAGGCGGGTGTCCTCGCTCTGGTGCGTGTACTGGTAGCCGTCGGGGTTGGCGACGAGCACGAACCAGAGCTCGGTGTCCTTCAGGAGGCGCCTGATGCTCCTGTCGTTCGCCCGCCAGCGGTCGATGTACCAGTTGAGCAGGCGGCGGTTGACCTCGGTCGAGATCCACTCGCGCGCGTGCTGCGTGGAGGAGTAGAGCACCGCCGGGCGCGTCCCGTCGGGGATCTCGTTCGCGGCCTGCGTCAGCTTCAGTGCCAGGATCTCGCGGCCTTGGACCGAGTGCCCGAGGACCTCGAGCTTGACGAGCTGCGGGTTCCGCCGCGCGATCGCGTACATCTGCGCTCGGATCCCGTCGGCGCCGTCGTAGTCGCGCCAGACCGTGAAGCCGTTTTCGGACTGCAACGCGGCGAACTGCCGTGCGCTGAGGCCCCGGCTGTTCTTGCGCACGCTGACGCGGATCCCTTCCGCCCGCAGCGAGCGGACCTGCGCGGGCGTGAGGACGAGGTCGATGATGACCGTGCCGCGGAAGGTGTCCTCCGCCGCGACGATGTCGAGACCGCGCGCGAGGAGGTCACGGTAGACCTCCTGGCTGACAGTCGCCTTGTACTGGTCCAGCGAGAGGCCTTTGCTCGCCGGCCCCGCGGCCGCGGGCCCGCTCGCGACGAGCAGCGCGAGCAGCACAAGCGCGGCAACCACGAAACGTCTCATTCTGAAATCTCCCCTCGTAATCAGGTCCGTCCCGGGGTGGAAGCCGGCCAAGACTCTCACAGAAATCGGTCGTTTTCAACCGGCTCGCCCGGCTACGATTGCCGCCGTGAGCGTCCGTCTCGGCCAGCCGACCGACCGGAAGCCTCCCTTCAAGTTCTCGGCCTTCACGCGCGTCGGCTTCTCCGACACCGACGCGCAGGGAATCGTCTACTACGGGCGCTACCTGCCCTACTTCGACCAGGCCCGGGTCGAGTACGAGCGGCACCTCGGCCTGCTCGACCTCGAGGTGGGCGCCGAGGAATTCGTCATGCGCGCCTCCTCCGTCGTCTACGAGGCGCCGGCCCGCTTCGACGACCTCCTCGAGGTCTTCGTCCGGACGAGGCGCATCGGCCGCTCGAGCATGGCGAACGAGTACCGCGTCTACCGGGTCGACGACGACGTCCTCATGTGCACGGCCGAGCAGACGCTCGTCCTCGTCTCGGTCGTGGACCGCCGACCGACGGCGATTCCCGACGCCTACCGGGACACCGTCGCCGGGTTCGAGGGCGCCGACGTCGAGCTGGGAGTGCCGTCGTGAGCGCCGAGGCCTACCGGGGCGCGCTCGAGGCCGTCGACCGGATCGTCAACCGCGAGTCGGAGGCCGACGACGTGCTGCGGAAGGTCGTCG
>DATAAQ010000108.1:0-5192 GCA_036260055.1 Gaiellaceae bacterium
GAGGTCCTCGCCGGCTTCGCCGACGACGGCGAGGACTTCGGCGACCTCGGGCGGGAGCTCGGGGAGGAGGTCGTCGTCGGCGGTGACACGCCTCTCTGGACGACGCTCTCGAGCGAGCTCGTGCAGGAGCGCGCGGGAAGCTTCTCGCCCGA
The DNA here is from genome assembly GCA_036260055.1 of Gaiellaceae bacterium. Taxonomy (GTDB): domain Bacteria; phylum Actinomycetota; class Thermoleophilia; order Gaiellales; family Gaiellaceae; genus DASQWP01. The sequence goes on from DATAAQ010000108.1 coordinate 153, forward strand.
GGTCGACGGCGCCGTCGTCGTGTACTCCTGGACGCCGCCGGACGAGGAGGAGCAGGACGACGCGGCCGCGCGCGAGACGTCGGCGACGCGGTCCCTCGCAGAGGGCCTCGTCCGCGGGGTCGGCAGCGCCGACATCCCCGTCGTCGGCGTGGCGACCACGGTGCAGCCGACGGCGCTGACGGAGGCCTATCGGGGCGAGGGCATCTCGAGCGTGGACAACGTCGACACGCCCGCGGGGCGGGTCGCGCTCGCCTTCGTCCTCGCCGGGGGCGAGCCGGGGCACTACGGGATCAAGGACTCCGCCACCGACGGCGTCGCTCCGCCGGTGGAGACGCTCCCCGGTGGGTGAGCCGACGATCCTCGTCGCCGCGCGCAACGAGGAGCAGCGGATCGCCGACACCGTCGCCGCCCTGCGCCGCGACTTTCCCGGCTCGGAGGTGCTCGTCGCCGACGGGGCGTCGGAGGACGGCACCGCGGCGGCCGCCGAGGCCGCGGGGGCGATCGTCCTCCCGCTCCGGCGGCGTGGGAAGGGCGAGGCCCTCTCGGCCGCCGAGCGGGCGGCGGCCCCCGGCCCGCTCCTCCTCTGCGACGCGGATCTCCGGGGCTCCCTGCGGCCGCTGGCCGAGACGGGAGCGGATCTCGCCGTCGCTGCGTTCCGCCGGCCGAGCGGCGGCGGCTTCGGGATCGCGAAGCGGGTCGCGCGCGCGCTCGTCCGGCTCAACACCGGGGTGGCGCCCCGCGAGCCGCTGTCCGGGCAGCGCTACCTCTCCGAGCGGGCGCGCGCGGCGTGCTTCCCGCTCGCGCCGGGGTTCGGCTGCGAGGTGCGCATGACGATGGACGCCCTCGACGCAGGCCTCGCGTTCGAGGAGGTCGAGCTCGAGCTCGAGCACCGCCCCACCGCCCGCGACTTCCGCGGCTTCGCGCACCGCGGACGCCAGCTCCTCGACGCGCTCCTCGCCGCGGGACCGCTCGCCGTCAACCACCGCGGCCTCCGCCTTCCGGTCGTCGGCTGGACGACCGCGTCGGAGCGCGATCCCGGGATCACGCTCGTGATGCTCTTCGGCTTCTTCGACGACGTCTTCGGCGGCAGCGAGCGCGGCTTCCGCGCACACCTCCGCGCCCGGCGGACGACCGGCGTCCTCAAGCTCGTCGGAATCCCGCTCGTCGGGCTCTGGCGGACGCGCAGCGCGGGGGGCGCGGCGCTCGTCGGGCTCTTCGCCAACTTCCTCAACCAGCTCGACACGAAGCCGGGGCGGTGTCTCAAGGCCTACCTGCTCGGCGCCGCTGCGCTGAGAGCGCCGGCCGGACTCGCCGTCCTCCTGCTTCCCTACGATCTCCGCGAGAGGGTCATGCTCGGGGACGCCGGATCGAACGCGCTGGGGGCCGTGCTAGGGTTGAAGTCCGTGGCACGCCTCCACGGCCCGGGTCGGTGGCTCGCGATCGGGACGCTCGCGGGGCTGAACCTCCTCGGAGAGCGGCGCTCGCTCGGCGAGGCGATCGAGCGGACGCCCGGCCTGCGGACGCTCGACGGGCTCGGGAGGCTCTCGTGAGGCCGCACCCGACGAAGTACGTCTTCGTCACGGGCGGCGTCGTCTCGTCGCTCGGGAAGGGCATCACGGCCGCGTCGCTCGGGCGCCTTCTGAAGGCGCGCGGGCTCTCGGTCTCGGTGCAGAAGTTCGACCCGTACATCAACGTCGACCCGGGCACGATGAGCCCCTTCCAGCACGGCGAGGTCTTCGTCACCGAGGACGGCGCCGAGACGGACCTCGACATCGGCCACTACGAGCGCTTCGTCGACGAGAACCTCTCCCGCAACGCCAACCACACGTCGGGGTCGATCTGGTACTCGGTCATCCGCAAGGAGCGCAAGGGCGAGTACCTCGGTTCCACCGTCCAGGTGATCCCGCACATCACGAACGAGATCAAGGAGCGGATCCGCCGCGTCGCCGCCGCCAGCGCGACCGACGTCGTCATCACCGAGATCGGCGGCACCGTCGGCGACATCGAGTCGCTTCCCTTCCTCGAGGCGATCCGCCAGTTCCGGCGCGAGGTCGGGCCCGAGAACGTCCTCTACCTGCACGTGACCTTCGTGCCCTTCATCGAGTCCGCCGGCGAGCTGAAGACGAAGCCGACCCAGCACTCGGTGAACGAGCTCCGCCGCATCGGCATCCATCCCGACGTCGTCGTCTGCCGCTCGGCCGACCCCCTCTCGTACGACATCCGCGAGAAGATCGCCCTCTTCGCCGACGTCGATGCCGAGGCCGTCGTCACGAACGAGGACGTGAGCGACGTCTACCTCGTCCCGCGCGCACTCCGGGAGGAGGGGCTCGACCGCCTCGTCTGCCGCCGGCTCGGGCTGCCCGAAGGCGACGCCGACCTCGGCGAGTGGGAGCTCCTCGCGCGGCGGATCGCCGCGCGCGAGGGCCAGGTGGAGATCGCGCTCGTCGGGAAGTACGTGAAGCTGCAGGACGCCTACCTCTCCGTGCACGAGGCGCTCAAGCACGCCGGCATCCAGCACGGCACGAACGTCAACGTCCGCTGGGTCGATGCCGAGGGGATGAGCCTCGAGGAGGCCGTCGCCGAGCTCGAGCAGGTTGACGGCGTGCTCGTCCCGGGCGGCTTCGGGTCGCGCGGGTGGGAGGGGAAGATCACCGCCTGCCGGGTCGCCCGGGAGCAGGAGATCCCGTACCTCGGAATCTGCCTCGGGATGCACGTCGCCATCTCCGAGTTCGCGCGGCACGTCGTCGGCCTCGACGGCGCGAACTCGACCGAGATGGATCCCGAGACGCCGTATCCGGTCATCGACCTCCTCCCCGAGCAGAAGGAGATCGAGGACCTCGGAGGTACGATGCGCCTCGGCGCCCAGCCGGTCGACCTCGTCGCGGGGACGCGGGCGCAGGCGGCGTACGGCGAGGACGTCGTCTACGAGCGCCATCGGCATCGCTACGAGGTCAACAACCACTTCCGCCCGCGCCTCGTCGAGGCCGGGCTCGTCGTCTCGGGGACGTACCAGGAGGGGCGGCTCGTGGAGATCCTCGAGCTCCCGGAGCACCCCTGGTTCGTCGCGAGCCAGTTCCATCCCGAGTTCAAGTCGCGTCCCACCCGGCCGGCGCCGCTCTTCCGCGAGTTCGTCGGCGCCGCGCTGGCGCGGGCGCGGGCGCGCGGCAGCGTGCCGGAAGCCGCCGTCCGCTCGTACTAGCGCCCAGGCGCCGCTCGCGCGGGAGGGTGGCCGCGCGCGCCTCGTAGAATCGCGCGCGTGCAGACGACCTGGGCCTCCGACGTCCTGCCCGTCTTCCTCGAGCTGGCGGCCATTCCGAGCCCCTCGGGCGCGGAGGGGGCCGTCGCCCGGTACGTGCGCGACTACCTCCGCCGCCTCGGGCTCGAGGCGGAGGAGGACGCGGGCGGAAACATCCTCGCGCGCCTTCCCGCCACGGAGGACGGAGGCACGCCGATCTTCCTCTGCGCGCACATGGACACGGTGCCGCCGACCGGTGCGATCGAGCCCTTCGTGGACGCGGGCGTCGTCCGCAACGCCGCGGGAACCATCCTCGGGGCGGACAACAAGGCGTCCGTCGCCGTCCTCCTCGAGTCGGCGCGCCTGCTCCTCGGCGAGGGGCGGCCGCACGCCGGGATCGAGCTCCTCTTCACGACCCGCGAGGAGACCGGGCTCGAGGGTGCGAAGGAGTTCGACCACGCGCGGCTCAGGGCGCGGCTCGGCTTCGTCTACGACTACTCCGGGCCCGTGGGGGACGTCGTCGTCGCGGCGCCGTCGGGCTGCACGCTGGACGCCGTCTTCATCGGACGCCCGGCGCACTCCGGGATCAACCCCGAGGACGGCCGCTCTGCCGTGCTCGCCGCCGCGAGGGCCGTCGCCGACCTCCGGCTCGGGCGGATCGACGACGAGACGACCGCGAACGTCGGCCGGATCGAGGGGGGATCCGCCCGCAACGTCGTCCCGGCCCGCTGCACGCTCGCGGCGGAGGCTCGCTCGCGCGACGAGCGGAAGCTCGCGGACCTCGTGCAGGAGATGCTCGACTGCTTCGCCTTCGCCGCCGCGGTGGCCGAGTGCGAGGTGGAGGCCACGGTCGAGGAGAAGTACGCGGGCTACCGCCTCCCGGCCGACGACCCCGCGCTCGCCCTCGCCAAGCTCGCGCTGGCGCGCGCGGGCTTCGCGCCGTGCGAGGTCGAGGTCGGGGGCGGGGCGGACGCGAACGTCTTCAACGCCGCCGGCATCCCGTGCGTGAACATGGCGAACGGGATGTCGAAGGTGCACACGGCCGAGGAGGAGATCGCCGTCGCCGACCTCGAGGGGATGGTCCGCGTGACGCTCGCGCTCGCGGACGCCGCCCGTGCCGCTGACGCTTAGGCGCGGAGAGGTCACCGCCGTCACCGAGCGGCACGCCGGGCTCGTCCGGCTCGAGGTGGACGGCCGCCCGTGCGTGGCGTACCCGCGCCTGACGGGCCCGGTCGCCCTCGGCGACGAGGTCGTCGTCAACGTGCAGGCGGTCGAGCTGGGGCTCGGCTCCGGCGGCTTCGACGTGCTCCATGCGAACCTCACCCGCGGCCTGGGGCTCGCGCCGGAGCCGGGCGCGCACGTCACGAAGCTGCCGTACACCTCGCTCCAGCACGCGGTCGCCCACGCCGAGGAGGCGGGCGGCGAGTGGCCGGAGAGCCTGGACGGGACGCCGGTCGTCTGCTGCTCGCTCCACAGCCAGCTCGCGCCGGTCTGCGCAGGGCTCGGGCGCGAGGCCGCGGTCGTCTACGTCCAGCTCGGCGGGGGCGCGCTGCCCGTCTCGCTCTCGGACGCCGTCCGCGCCCTCCGGGCCGGCGGGTTCCTGCGCGCGGCCGTCGCCGCGGGTGCGTGCCTCGACGGAGACGTCGGCTGCGTGTCCGTCGCCTCGGCGCTCCTCTGGTGCGCGCGCGAGGGGGCGGACGCGGTCGTCTGCGCGGTCGGACCGGGCGTGACGGGGACCGGAACGCCCTACGGCCACGGCGGGGTTGCCGCCGCGGCGGCCGCGTTCGCGGCCTCCGCCCTCGGCG
>DATAAQ010000109.1:0-8395 GCA_036260055.1 Gaiellaceae bacterium
AAGACGTCGATGTAGCCGATGTGCCCGATGCGGACGAGCCGGCCCTTGAGCTGGCCCTGACCTCCGATGGCCGTCACCGCCATCCGCATGCCCGCCGACGTGGACGGAAGCGCGATCGTGCTCTCGATGCGCGAGCGCTCGGGGGTGACGGCCATCGGAGGCCAGGGCCAGCTCAAGGGCCGGCTCGTCCGCATCGGGCACATCGGCTACATCGACGTCTTCGACGTGACGACGGCGCTCGCCGCGCTCGAGCTAGCCCTCGTCGAGGCGGGCGTCGACGTCGAGCGCTCGGTCGCCGTCCGCGCCGCGCTGGACGCGTTCGCCGAGCCCGTCTCCGTGTGAGAGTCCTCGTCCGCGAGAGGATCGCCGACGCGGGCGTCGAGCTCCTCCGCGAGCGCTTCGACGTGGACGTCGACCCGGACGGCGATCTCGCGGCCACGATCGGCGACTACGACGCGATCATCGTCAGGAGCGGGACGCGGCTGACGGCTGATCTGATCGAGCGCGCGGATCGGCTGAAGGTGATCGGCCGCGCGGGCGTCGGCGTCGACAACGTCGACCTCGCCGCGGCCTCGAAGCGCGGGATCGTCGTCGCGAACGCGCCGCAGTCGACGGTCGTCTCCGCCGCGGAGCACACGATCGGGCTGCTCCTCGCGCTCTCGCGCCAGATCCCGCAGGCGGACGCCGCCCTCAAGCAGGGCCGCTGGGAGCGCGCCCGCTTCGCCGGACTCGAGCTCGCCGGGAAGACGCTCGGCCTCGCCGGCTTCGGCCGCATCGGCCAGCAGGTCGCCCGCCGGGCGCGCGGGCTCGAGATGCGCGTCCTCGCGTTCGACCCCTACGTCGCGCCCGAGCGCTTCAGCGGGCTCGGCGTCGCCCGGGCCGACTCGCTCGACGAGCTCCTCGCCTCGTCGGACTTCCTCTCGCTCCACCTGGTGCTGACCGGGGAGACGCGGGGGCTCATCGGCCGGGAGCAGATCGGTCGGATGCGCGAGGGCGTCCGCCTCGTGAACACGGCCCGCGGCGAGCTCGTGGACGAGGGCGCGCTCGTGGAGGCCCTCCGCTCCGGGAAGGTCGCGGGCGCCGCGCTCGACGTCTTCCCCGAGGAGCCGTACGCCGGGCCGCTCCTCGACCTGCCGAACGTCGTCGTCACCCCGCACCTGGCCGCCTCGACCCAGGAGGCGCAGGATCGCGCCGGCGTGATCGTGGCGGAGCAGGTGGCCGCCGCCCTCCAGGGAGGCGTGGTCACGAACGCCGTCAACATCCCGGCAGTCGCCGCCGAGGATCTCGCGGAGCTGGGGCCGTTCCTGCCCCTCGCGGCGAACCTCGGCGCCCTCGCGCTCGAGCTCGCGGAGGGCACGCCCGAGCGGCTCGACTTCCTCTACCTCGGCGAGCTCGCGGCCCGCGACACCCGCCTCCTCACCGTCGCCGCGCTGAACGGGGCGTTCCAGGGACGGGTGGACGAGCCGGTCAACTACGTGAACGCGCCCATCGTCGCGCGCGAGCGCGGCATCGAGGTCCGCGAGGAGCGCCGCCGGACGTCGCGCGACTACGCGAGCCTCGTCGTCGTCACGGCGATCGTCGCGGGGCGCGAGCACAAGGTCGCGGGGACGACGATCGGCCGCGAGCACGAGCCCCGCCTCGTGCGCGCGCTCGGGTACGAGATCGAGATCGGGCTCGAGCCGCTCATGCTCTTCGTCGTCAACGACGACCGGCCGGGCATGATCGGCCGCCTCGGCACGCTCCTCGGCGAGGCCGGCGTCAACATCGCGAACATGGCCGTCTCGCGGAACCGCCCGCGCGCCAGGGCGCTCATGGTCCTGAGCGTGGACAGTCCCATCCCGCCCGAGCTCCTCGCCCGCCTGCAGGACGAGCCCGGCTTCCTCGAGGCGCGCTTCCTCGAGCTGGAGCGCCGGTGAGCCCGCCCGCCGTCGGCGCGCGTGGTCCGGCATGACGAGAGAGTGGCCCGAGCCGGTCGCCCGCGTCGTCCGCGTGCTGCAGGAGGCGAAGGTGGAGGCGCGCGTGGAGGAGTTCGCGGAGGGCACGCCCACCGCGGAGGACGCGGCCAGAGCGGTCGGCGCCGCCCTGGACGAGATCGTGAAGTCCCTCGTCTTCTCCTGCGACGGCCGCGCCGTTCTCGTCATGGTGCCCGGGGACCGGCGCGCGGACACGGGGAAGATCGCGCGCGCCCTCGGGTGCGAGCGGGTGAAGTCGGCTCGGCCGGACGCGGTCGCCGAGGCGACCGGCTTCCCCGCCGGGGGCGTCGCGCCCTTCCCGCTCCCGCGCATCGAGACGGTGCTGATCGACCGCAGCCTCCTCGCCCACGAGCTCGTCTGGATCGGGGCGGGGAGCGAGCGCCACTTGGCCGCGCTCGCCCCGGCGGATCTCGTCCGCCTCGCGCGCGCCCGCGCCGTCGACGCCGCCGCCGAGATCCCGTGACGGCAGGATGATCGAGTAACCTTCGGAGCAGGGGCATGCGCGAGACCGAGAAGATCTGGATGAACGGCGAGCTCGTGGACTGGGGCGACGCCAAGGTCCACGTCGCGGCCCACGGTCTCCACTACGGCTCCGGGGTCTTCGAGGGGATTCGCTGCTACGAGACGGCGGACGGGCCGGCGGTCTTCCGCCTCACCGACCACCTCCGCCGCCTGCACAACTCGGCGCGGCTCCTGCACATGGACCTTCCCTACTCCGTCGAGGAGCTGCGGGTCGCGTCCCACGACCTCGTCGCCGCGAACGGGCTCGCGGAGTGCTACCTCCGGCCGATCGCGTTCTACGGCTACGGCGAGCTCGGCGTCCACCCGGGCACGAACCCGATCGACGTCTGCATCATCAGCTGGCCGTGGGGCGCCTACCTGGGCGAGGAGGCGCTCGAGACCGGCGTCCGCGCGAAGGTCTCGTCGTGGAAGCGCGTCGGGCCGAACACGATTCCGCACGTCGCCAAGGCGACCGGGATCTACCTGAACTCGATGCTCGCGGTGCTCGAGGCCACGCGCGCCGGCTACGACGAGGCGATCCTCCTCACCGACGAGGGGTCGATCGCGGACGGCTCCGGCGAGAACGTCTTCGTCATCAAGGACGAGATCCTCGCGACGCCGGATCTCTCGGCCTCGATCCTGCCGGGAATCACACGGCAGACGGTGATCGAGATCGCGCAGACGCTCGGCTACGCCGTGCAGGAGCGCGAGATCATCCGCTCGGAGCTCTACCTCGCAGACGAGGTCTTCATGTGCGGCACCGCCGCCGAGGTGACGCCCGTGCGCTCGGTCGACGACCACGAGATCGGCGCCCCGGGGCCGGTCACGAAGGCGATCCAGGCGGCGTACTTCGACGCCGTGCGCGGGCGCGATCCGCGCTGGGCGCGCTGGGTGGAGCACCCGGAGCGCACGCCGGCGGCGCCCGGCCCCTGAGCTCGCCTCCTCCCATCCCGCTCTCCGCCCCCTGGATCGACGGGCGCGAGGAGGAGCTCGTCCTCGAGGTCCTGCGGTCGGGGCGTCTCTCCCTCGGTCCCATGACCGACCGCTTCGAGGCGGCCCTCGCTGCGCGCGTCGGTGCGCCCCGCGTCGCGGCGGTCTCGAGCGGGACGGCGGGCCTGCACCTCGCCGTGCGTCTCGCCGGAATCCGGCCGGGAGACGAGGTCGTGACGACGCCGTTCTCCTTCGTCGCGTCGGCCAACTGCGTGCTCTACGAGGGCGGGATCCCCGTGTTCGCGGACATCGACCCGCGGACGCTCAACCTCGATCCCGCAGCGGTGGAGGCGGCGATCACGCCGCGGACGACCGCGATCCTGGCGGTGCACATCTTCGGCTACCCGGCCGAGCTCGCCGAGCTCCAGGCGATCGCCCACCGGCACGGGCTCGAGCTCCTCGAGGACGCCTGCGAGGCGCTCGGCGCCCGCTACCGCGGCCGCGAGCTCGGCTCGTTCGGGCACCCCGCCGTCTTCGCCTTCTACCCGAACAAGCAGATGACGACGGGAGAAGGGGGCGCCGTCGCCGTCGCCTCCGAGGAGGAGTGGACCCTCCTCAAGAGCCTCTCGAACCAGGGCCGGAGCGACGCCGGCGAGTGGCTGACGCACGAGCGGCTCGGCTACAACTACCGGCTGGACGACCTCTCGGCCGCGCTCGGCCTCGCCCAGCTCGAGCGTCTCGACGAGCTGCTCGCCGGCCGCGCGGACGTCGCGCGCCGCTACACGGACCTCCTCGCCGGCGTCGACGGGGTCGCGACGCCGCTCCCGGACGACGCCGACCACGTGCGCTCGTGGTTCGTGTACGTCGTCCGCCTCGCGGACGGCCTCGACCGCGACCGGGTCATGGCGCGCCTGGCGGCCGAGGGAGTCGCCAGCAAGCCGTACCTCCCGGCGATCCACCTGCAGCCGTACTACCGCGACCGCTTCGGCACCCGCGAGGGCCTCTTCCCCGTCGCCGAGGAGGCGAGCGCGAGCTCGCTCGCACTGCCCTTCCACGCCCGGCTTCCGACTGAGGACCAGGAGCGCGTCGTCGAGGCCCTCTCGCGCGCGGTGTCGTGAACGACTGACCGGCCGCCCGCCTCTCGCGGCGGAAGGCCGCCTCCGGGGCGGCGTTCGCATCGAGGATAATCTCGCCGTGGCGGACGGCGCGCCCAGGATGGTCTTCCTCGGCTTCGGCAAGTACGTCCGGGCCGACCGGATCTACGCGCTGGAGCCGCTCCGGGGCGACCAGCGGGGAGGAGGGAGGAGGACGCTCGTCTGGGTCGACGGGATCGCCGATCCGATCGTCGCCTCGCGGACCGAGCGGACGATCCTCCACGACATGGGCCAGGACGCGGCGGTCGGCTCCCGGCTCCTCGACGAGGCGCTGGCGTTGGCCGAGCGCGTCGCCGAGGACGCCGACAGGGGGCGCGTCGACCTCGGCGACCTCGGGCGGCGGGCGCGGCGGCTGCTCGAGGCGAGCGCCAAGCCGCCGGAGCCCGAGCAGCTCTTTTGAGCGGGCTCGGGCGGGACTTCTTCGCGCGGAGCGTGCACGACGCCGCGCCCGCACTGATCGGGGCGACGCTCCTCGTGGACGGCGTCGGCGGGAGGATCGTCGAGGTCGAGGCCTACGACGGCGAGGATCCGGCCAGCCATGGCTTCCGCGGTCTCACCGAGCGGAACCGCTCGATGTTCGGCCCGCCGGGGCGGGCGTACGTCTACCGCTCGTACGGGATCCACTGGTGCCTCAACCTCGTCTGCGGCCGCGACGGCGCGGCCGAGGCCGTGCTCGTCCGCGCGCTCGAGCCGACCGAGGGGATCGAAACCATGCGCGCACGCCGGCGCGTGGAGGACGAGCGCCTGCTCTGCGCGGGCCCGGGCCGGCTCTGCCAGGCCCTCGCGATCACCGGCGAGCACGACGGCCTCCCGCTCGACGAGCCGCCGTTTGCCCTGCTCCAGCCGCCCGCCGGCGTCCGGGTCGTGAGCGCCCCGCGGGTCGGAATCACCCGCGCGGTCGATCTCCCCTGGCGCTACGCCCTCGCCGGCTCCCGCTTCCTCAGCCGCAGCGTCCGCGCCGCGTAGGCGTCCAGGGCTCAGGAGCCGCGGCGGCCCGCGAGGTCGGCGGCAGCGTCAGCCGCGGGTGACGACGAGCCGGACGGTCATGTTCGGGACGGCCGCCCGGCCCCCCCGCGGGATCTGCGTGACCACCGTGCCGGCCGGGGAACCGTCCGCGTACGCCTCCACCACCCCGGCGACGCCCCGCCGGGCGAGGGCCTCGCGCGCTCGCGCCAGCGGAAGCCCGACGACGTCGGGGATCCGCCCGTGCACCGCCTTCGGGAGGACGATGCGGACCGTGTCCCACGACGAGAGCGTCCCGCCGGCGGGGACCTGCGCGGTCACACGACCCAGCTCCTCGCCCGGCTCCGCCGGCCGCCAGATCACTTCCGGCGTCAGCGGCATCGTCAGGAGCCGCGCCTCGGCGAGCGCGCGGCGCGCCCCGACGACCTTGGGGACGTCGACCTCGTTCGGCTTGCAGGGCGCCTGGGCGGCCGGCTCGGAGCCCACGAAGAAGACGATCTCGCGGGCATCCCGGCAGTTGCCGTTGTCGAGGAGCCAGCGGTCGCCCCGATGGACGACCTGCTGGGGGGCGACCTCCTCGTAGACGGGGGCCGGGAAGTGCTCGGGCGGCTCCTGGAGGTGGCGGAGGGCCCGCTCCGCGAAGGTCCGCCAGATCAGCGCGGGATACGTTCCGCCCGCGACCGGCTCGCCGTCGAACTCGGTGGTCATCGGCTGCAGCTTGTGGGGATACCCCACCCAGACGGCGACCGCGAGCTGCGGCGTGTAGCCGACGAACCAGGCGTCCCCGTAGTTCTCCGTCGTTCCCGTCTTGCCCGCCACCGGGCGGCCCGCGAGCTGGGCGCGCTCCCCGGTCCCTTCCTCGACGGCGTCCTCGAGGATGGAGTTCAGGAGCGCGGCGTCGTTCGCGTCCAGCACCTGCCGTTGCAGCGCGTCGTTCGAGTCGACGCGGCGGCCGTCCTCGACGCGGAGCACGGCGCGCGGGACGTTCCCCAGCACGGTGCCGTCGACCCGGGCCCCGTTGGCGGCGAAGGTCGCGAAGGCACGCGCCATCTCGAGCGGGCTGACGGCCTCGACACCGAGACCCACGGCGAAGTAGTCGTCGAGCGGGCGCGTGACGCCGAGCTTGCGGGCCATCCGCGTGACGTTCCGAGGGCCGACCTGCGCCGTCAGCTGAGCGTATACCGCGTTGTCCGAGTGGACGGTCGCCTCCACGAGGTCGATCCTCCCCAGGTACGCGCCCTCGTAGTTCGCGACCGGCCAGAGCTTGTCGCCGAGGTTGATCACCGTCGGCTCGGACTCGAAGACGGTCTGGGGCGCGATCCCCTGCTCCAGAGCCGCGGCGAGGACGAACGGCTTGAAGGCAGAACCGGTCTGGCGCTGCCCCTGGACGGCGAGGTTGAACTGGCTCTTGCGGAAGCTCTCGCCGCCGACCATGGCGAGGACCCTGCCGTCGCGCGGATCGACCGCGACGAGCGCCGCTGTCGGGCCACCGGGCCCCGAGAGCCACTCGCCGATCGCCTCGCGGGCGATGCGCTGGAGCTCGAGGTCGATCGACGTGTAGATCCGCAGGCCGCCGCCGAAGACCTCCGCAGATCCGTAGTAGGGGATCAGCTGCTGCTTCACGTATTCGGCGAAGTGCCCGCCGCGGCCGCGGGAGCCGGGGAGGCCGATGTCCTCGGCGGCGGGGAGCGGAGCCTCGACGGCCGTGTCGAAGTCGTGCGCGGTGATGAGGCCCTGCTCGAGCATGAGGCGGAGGACGGTCTCGCGGCGCGCCGTCGCCGCCTCGGGGTTCGAGGCCGGGTCGTACGCGTTCGGGTTGGCGGGGATGCCCGCCAGCAGGGCCGCTTCCGGGAGCGAGAGGGCCTTGGCGCGCTTGTCGAAGTAGACGCGGGAGGCCATCTCGACGCCGTAGGCGCCGTTCCCGAAGTAGATCGTGTTCAGGTAGGCCGTCAGGATCCGCTGTTTCGACCAGCGCTGCTCGAGCTGCCAGGCGAGCGCGGCCTCCTTCAGCTTGCGGCCGACCGTCCGCTCGTCGCGTGCGTACTGGTTCTTCACGAACTGCTGCGTGATCGTCGAGCCGCCCTGAACGACCTGCTTGTGGCGCACGTCGGCCCAGAAGGCCCGTGCCATGCCGCGGATGTCCACGCCGCGGTGCTCCCAGAACCGCCGGTCCTCGACGGCGACGATCGCCTGCTTCATGAGTGGGGCGATCTCGTCCGATCCGACGAGGATCCGGCTCTCGGAGCCGCGGAGAACGGCGAGCACCGTCCTCCCGTCCGAGGCGTAGATGTAGCCGATCCGCTCGGCCCGGTTCTCGCGCCCGGGCTCGAGGGCCGACAGCTCACTCGCGATCGCGCTCACGAAGCCGTATGCGAAGGAGACGGAGGCGACGAGCAGCAGGACGCACGTGAGCGCGAGAAACCTGAGCTTGCGGATGCGGCGTCTCCGCTTGCCGGGCTCGCGCCTACGTCTTCGGAGCAGCACGAAGCGCGACAGTCTAAAGGGTGGTTATTCCCGCGGAGCAGCCCGGGGTCAGGCTCGGAGGAGACGAACGTGGACGCGAGGCTGGAAGACGATGCCCCACCTGCCGAGCAGCCGCCTCCTCGACGTCCTTCCCTCACCAGCGTCGTTCTCGCTGCCGGCGGGGCGGCGTCGACTACGAGACCTGGCCGAGCATCAGCACGACGCCGAGCCCCAGGCGTAGCAATCGATCCGGATGTCCGTCTGCGTGCGCAGGCGGACGAGGTCGCCGGCGTCGTTGAGGAGGTGTCCCTCCTTCCCCCAGTGCTTCACGAGCCGCGTGTCGTCGGCCGGTGACCCGTTCACGACGAGCGTCAGGTGCTCGCCGGGATGAACCACGGTGGGCGCGAAGCT
>DATAAQ010000110.1:0-7202 GCA_036260055.1 Gaiellaceae bacterium
AACGTCGTGAGACAGTTCGGTCCCTATCCACCATGGGCGCTGGAAGCTTGAGAGGAGTCGTCCCTAGTACGAGAGGACCGGGACGAACGGACCTCTGGTGTATCAGTCGTCGTGCCAACGGCGCTGCTGATTAGCCACGTCCGGATGGGATAACCGCTGAAAGCATCTAAGCGGGAAGCCCACCTCGAGATGAGGCTTCCCATCCCCTCGAGGGAGTAAGGGTCGTGGGAGACCACCACGTTGATAGGCGGGACGTGCAAGCGCAGCAATGCGTTCAGCGGACCCGTACTAATCACCCGAGGTCTTGATTTGAACACCGTTGAGTCGCTATGGAGTTTTGAGGGTGCCGGCGCGAGCGCGACCGACGCACCAACTCACGGCTTCCGGCGGTCAGAGCGGCGGGGAAACACCTCTTCCCATTCCGAACAGAGAAGTTAAGCCCGCCAGCGCCGATGGTACTCGGAGGGAAACCTCCCGGGAGAGTAGGTCGCCGCCGGTTTATGTCTGGGAGGGCCGCGCGAGCGGCCCTCCCTCGTTAACCGCCCGTTAGCCGCCCACGGTGCAGGGGGCGAGCGTCCGGGCGCGCGTCAGCACGGTGCGGTCCGCGCCGCGCCTGTCGCGCCGCCACTCGAACGTGACGATGTGGCGGCTCCGCATGCCGGCCTCGTCGGGGAACGGGTGGAAGAACTGCGACCAGTGCAGGACCGCGCCGGACCCCTCGAGCGTGGTGTTCCGCGTCGAGCGGCGCTGGCGCTGCACGGTCGTCCAGGCGTTCGTCCCCTCCTCGCGGACCTGGCGGACGAACGTGAGGCGCTGGTAGCCGTTCGCCGGGCTCAGCCGCCAGCGGGTATGCGCCCGCACGCGGCTCGGCTCCTCGCCCACGACCCCGCACGAGCGGAGCTTCGCCTCCCAGGCGAACGGCCCCTTCGTCCCCGACCACCCGCTGAACGGATGCGCGGCGGCCGCCGCCGCGCCCACGAGGGCCAGTCCGGCGACGATCACGATTGGAGCGAGGCGGCGTGCGAGCCTCGGCATGTTGCACCTCCTCGCCCGGCCGGGGGAACGGGCCGCAGGTTTCCCGGCGCACCGAAAGGTACTCCGCCGGGCGGAGGAACTCAACCGGCCGCTAGGCCGCCCTCAGCCGCTCGCGCCAGTCGGGATCGAGGTCGCGGAGCCTCCGCACCCGCTCGCCGACTGGCGGGTGCGTCCCGAACATGGCCGCCAGGCCGGTCGGCTCGAAGGGATTCAGGAGGTAGAGCGGCTCCGTCACCGGGCTCGCCCGGAAGAGGACGAGCTCCTGCGCCTGCTCGACGCGGATGAGCGCGTCCGCGAGGCCGTGGGGGGATCCGCACAGCCGTGCCGCGAAGGCGTCGGCGGCGAGGACCCGCTTCGGCGAGACGAGGACCTGGACGACGCTCGCCGCGACCGGCCCGAGGACGAAGAGCAGGGCGCGCTCGAGCCAGCCGCCGAGCCGGCTCGCCTCGACGAGCCAGCCGGCGAGGAGAACGGCGGGCGTCTCGACGAGGACGTCCCGGTGGCGGATCCGACCGAGCTCGTGAGCGAGCACGCCCTCGAGCTCGGCGGGTGTGGAGATGCCGAGGAGGCCCTCGCTCAACGCGATCCCGGACCACGAGGCTCCGCGGCCCACCGCGAGGGACCGCGGGTGGCCGTCGGCGAGGCGGAAGAGCCGGGGCCGCTCGACGCCTGCCTGCATCGCCAGACGCTCGGCGGTCGAGTGGAGCGCCGGCGCCTCGGCGAGGGGAAGCTCGCGGGCGCCCAGGGAGGCGAGCAGGACGCGGGGCCCGTACCAGTAGACCGTGGCGGCCATGAGGAGGCCGACGACGAAGAAGACGGAGCCGAGCCGGAAGCCACCGATCCACCAGCCGAGCGCGAAGAGACCGCCGGCGAGGCCGCCGAGGAGCAGCCAGGCCTTGGCGGCGTTACGGGCGGCCAGGACGGCGGCGCGCACCGCGCTTCCCGGTCAGTTGCCTTCGCCTTCGGCGAGCCCGCGCGGAGGCCAGTCGGGCTCCGGTGCGTCGCAGCGGCTCGAGCAGTGGAGGGAGGCGATGTTCTGCAGCGGGATGAGGATGTGCCCGTTGAGCTCGATGTGGGGCACTCCCTCGACGGCGCAGTAGGCGGTCAGCGTGCCTTCCTGGTACTCGCCGCCGAAGAGCTCGATGTCGACCTGCTCCCCCTTGTACTTGTTCGTGTAGTCCTCCACCCGCGACCCCAGTGTATGCGCTGGCTATCCCGCCGGAGTCGGCGGTTGCCTGCCCGCCTCGACCCTGGCCGCCTGGTCGCGCGCGAGGAGGTCGTCGATGCCCGAAGCGGGGCACAGCTCGGTGAAGCGGCCGTCCTCGATGCAGACGGCCGAGAGGCGCGCATTCGGCTCCACCGGTCGGATGCGCCGGTACGCGTGCACGTCGAGGCCGAGCGCGAGCGCGTGCACCGCCCGGATGGGGCCGCCGTGCGAGACGAGGAGGACCCGGCTGTCCGGATGCTCGGCCGCGATCGCCCGGACCGCGCGCTCGATGCGGGCGCTCATCTCTTCGTAGGTCTCGCCGTCCTCCCAGCCGGGCCCGCCGTCGAGCCACCGCCGGAATCCCTCGGGGAAGCGCTCCTCGGCTTCGGCCCGGGTGAGGCCGGACCAGGAACCGACGTCGACCTCGCGCAGGTCCCTGAGCGCCTGGACCGGCAGATTCTTCCGTCCCGCGACGACCTCCGCGGTCTCCCGCGCCCGCCGAAGGTCGCTCGAGTAGACGGCATCGAGATCGATCTCGTCCATTCGCTCGGCGAGCGCGTCCGCCTGGGCACGCCCGGCCTCGTTCAGAGGCCGGTCGGCGTGGCCCTGCCACCGCCGCGCCGCGTTCCAGTCGCTCTGGCCGTGGCGCGCGAGGAAGATCGTCGTCACGGCCGGCGTCTGATCGCGTCCCGGTCGCCGGCGGCGGCCGCCCGCCGCCGCTCCACGTCCGCGGGGTCGACCATGTGTCCGTCGCGGCCGACGTACCCATCCTTCCCGCCGACCACGAGGAGCACGAGATCCTCGTCGCCCGCGTTCCAGAGCCGCCGCGGCGTGGTCGACTCGACGTGGCAGAGCCCGCCCGCGGCCAGCTCGAACTCGCTGCCCTCCACCTCGAACCCGGCCCGACCCCGGTGGACGAAGTAGAGCTCGTCCTGCTCGTCGTGGTAGTGCCGGAACCACTCGGTGTCGGGCGGCAGGACCATGACGTTCGCCCCGAAGGCGGTGATGCCGAGCGCGCGGCGCACCTTCCGGAAGACGCCGTCGCCGAGGTCCTCGATCGAGCCGGTCGCGTACGCCACGGCCTCATCCTAGGGGCACCGCGGCCCACGGGCGGCCGCGAGCGCGGGGTAGGGTAGGCGGCTGTGAAGCTGGGGCTCGAGGGGCGTGTCTGCGTCGTCACCGGCTCGACCGCGGGGATCGGCCGCGAGACGGCCAGGCTGCTCGCGGAGGAGGGCGCGCGGGTCGTCGTCAACGGGCGCGATCCGGGGACGGTGGACGCCGTGGCGGCCGAGGTCGGCGCGGCGCTCGGCGTCGCCGCCGACCTCTCGCAGGCGGACGCCCCGGCCGAGCTCGTCCGCCGCGCGGAGGAGGCGCTCGGCCGTGTCGACTGCCTCGTCAACAACGTCGGGCTCGCGGTGCAGACGAGCTTCGAGGAGGTCACGGACGGCGAGTGGGAGGCAATGTGGCAGCTCAATGTCATGAGCTACGTGCGCGCGATCCGGGCCGCTCTGCCGGGCATGCGGGCGCGCGGCTTCGGCCGCATCGTGAACGTGAGCTCGACGGCCGCGAAGCGTCCCTCCACCGGGATGCCGAACTACAGCGTGACGAAGGCCGCCGTCCTGTCGCTCTCCCGGCTCGTGGCGGACGTGTACGCGGGCGACGGCGTGCTCTGCAACGCCGTTGCGCCCGGCCCGACGGCGTCGCCCGCCTGGCTCGCGGGCGGGGGGCTCGCCGACCAGGCCGCCGCCCGCTCCGGGAAGAGCCGCGAGGAGGTGCTCGACGGCGTGCGGAAGGGCCGTCCGCTCGGGCGCCTCGCCGACCCGGAGGAGATCGCCTCGGTGATCGTCTTCCTCTGCTCGGACCGTGCCAGCTACGTCACGGGAGCCGCCTGGAGCGCGGACGGCGGCACCGTCCCGATCATCATCTAGGTTGGGTGGAGAGATGCCCGACGTCGCAGGGAGGGTTGCCGACGAGTTCGAGGCCCGCATACGCGAGCAGGAGGACGCCTGGCTCTCGCCGCTCGCGGTGCGCTCCTACGAGACGCGCGGGCGCGCGCGCGAGGAAGAGGAGGAATGCCGGCTGCGGACGCCGTTCCAGCGCGACCGCGACCGGATCGTCCACTCGAAGGCCTTCCGCCGCCTCAAGTACAAGACGCAGGTCTTCATCGACCCCAAGGGCGACCACTACCGCACGCGCCTGACGCACACGCTCGAGACCGCGGGCATCTCGAGGACGGCGGCGCGCGCGCTGCGGCTGAACGAGGACCTCGTGGAGGCGATCGCCCTCGGGCACGACCTCGGGCACGCGCCGTTCGGCCACACCGGCGAGGAGGCGCTCGACCAGGTGCTCGCCGAGCGCTTCGGCGCGCACTTTCGCCACAACGAGCAGTCGCTTCGCGTCGTCGAGGTGCTCGAGCGGGGCGGGCGCGGCCTCAACCTCACGCAGGAGGTGCGCGACGGGATCCTCCACCACACGGGGCCGGGCGAGCCGGCGACCCTCGAGGGCAAGATCGTGCGCCTCGTCGACCGCGTCGCGTACATCAACCACGACATCGACGACGCGCTCCGAGCCGGCCTGCTCACCACGGAGGAGCTGCCGGCGGAGGAGATCGCCCTCCTCGGCGAGCGCGGCTCAAGGCGGATCGACACGCTCGTTCACGACCTCGTCGAGGCATCCGCCGAAGCCGGCGACATCGTCCAGAGCGAGGAGATCGGCCGGGCGATGCTCAACCTCCGGGCGTTCATGTTCGAGCGGGTCTACCTCGGGCCGGACGCGCGGGCGCAGCGGGAGCTCGCCATCGAGACGGTCCGGCACGTCTTCGACTACTTCGTCGACCGCCCGGACGAGCTGCCGGCCGGACGACCGGGCGACCTCGCGCAGCGCGTGACCGACTACGTCTCCGGCATGACCGACCGCTTCGCGCTCGCATGGCGCTGATCAAGCAGTCCTCCATCGACCAGGTGAAGACGGCCGCCGACATGGTCGAGGTCGTGGGCGCCCGCACGCAGCTCCGCCGCGTCGGCTCCCGCTGGACGGGCCGCTGCCCTTTCCACGAGGAGCGGACGCCGAGCTTCTCCGTCAACCCCGTCGACAAGCTCTTCTACTGCCACGGCTGCCACAAGGGCGGCGACCTCATCGCCTTCGTGCGCGAGACCGAAGGCCTCGACTTCGCCGGTGCGATCGAGTGGCTCGCCGAGCGCCACCGCATCCCGCTCGAGTACGAGGAGTCCTCGCCCGAGCGCGAGGCGGGCCGCCGGCGGCGCGAGCGCCTGCTCGCCCTGCTCGAGCAGGCAGCGACCTTCTACACCCGCCACCTGTGGGAGACGGACGCCGGCGAGCCGGTGCGCGCGTACCTCCGCGACCGCGGGCTCGGGGAGGAGGCCTGCCGGGAGTTCCGTCTCGGGCTCTCGCCCGGCGGGACGGTCCTCGCGGCGAAGGCGCGGGCGAAGGGGTACGGCGGCGAGGAGCTCGTCGCGGCGGGGCTCGTCAACCGGCGGGGCAACGACTACTTCGC
Source organism: Gaiellaceae bacterium (assembly GCA_036260055.1). Classification (GTDB taxonomy): domain Bacteria; phylum Actinomycetota; class Thermoleophilia; order Gaiellales; family Gaiellaceae; genus DASQWP01. The sequence continues at coordinate 5,757 of DATAAQ010000110.1, forward strand.
GGGTCGCCTCGTCTTCCCGCTGGCCGATCCGCGGGGCCGCGTCGTCGGGTTCGGCGCCCGCCGGCTGCGCGAGGACGACCCGATCCCGGCGAAGTACGTGAACTCGCCCGAGGGCGAGCTCTTCCGCAAGGGCTCGCTCGTCTACGGCCTCGATCGCGCCCGTGCCGCCGTGGCGCGAGAGGACCGGGCGATCATCGTCGAGGGGTACACGGACGTCCTCGCTCTCCACCAGGCGGGTCTCTCGGCCGCGGTCGCGTCCATGGGAACGGCCCTGACGGATCCGCAGCTCAGGGAGCTGCGGCGGCTGACGCGGCGCCTGTACCTCTGCTTCGACGCCGACGCGGCGGGCGAGGCGGCGACGCTCCGCGGCATGGAGCTCGCCGTGGCGGCGGGGTTCCAGGTGGAGGTGGTCGCCCTCCCGCCGGGAGTCGACCCGGCCGAGGCCGCCGAGGGCTTCGAGCAGCGGCTGGCCGGGGCGGAGGGCTACCTCATGCACCGCGTCCGGCTCGAGATCGCGCGGGCTCCGTCGAAGCAGGACGCCTTCGAGCGCGCGCAGGCGGTGCTCGGGCAGGCTCCTTCCGGGCCGGAGCGCGAGGACGCCGCCCGCTACGCTTCCGACCGCCTCGGCGTCCCGCTCCGCCTCGCCGCGGGAACGCGGCAGGCGCTCGGCGAGGTGAGCGCGCGAGTCCTCGACGCCGGTGAGCGGCTGGAGCGGCGGCTGCTCGCCGCCTGCGCGACGACGCCCCGGCTCGTCGAGCGCTACCTGCGTCCGCTGGACGACCGGCACTTCGACAGCCCGCTCCACCGGCGTCTCCGCGACCATCTCGTCGGGGAGGGCGACGCCGACCGCGACGTCGTCGCGCTGCTCGCGGAGCTCGACGCGACCGCCGCCGACGAGCACCTCGGCGAGGAGACTGCCCGCGAGCTCTTCCTCCGGCTCGAAGAGCGGGTCGTCCGCCGGGAGCTCGCCGAACTGCACGGGGAGGACCTCGCGCGCACGGTCGAGCTCCAGGGCATCCTCACGAAGATCCAGGACGCGCTCCAGAAGGTCGCCACGTAGCCTCCGCTACACTTCGCGGGCCGAGCGATCCCCGGTAGCTCAATTGGCAGAGCATCCGGCTGTTAACCGGAGGGTTGCTGGTTCGAGTCCAGCCCGGGGAGCTGTCAAAGCCCGCATCCGCGGGCTTTGTGTGCCGGAGGCGCGAACCGTCGACGCTCCAGCGGCTTTCCGCGCCGTCAGTCTCTGGCCAGCGGCTGCGCGGGATGCTTCCGAGGAAGCGAAGCTTTCCCACAAGCAGGTGAACGAGCGCGAGCAGGATTGCGGTAATGGCAGCCTCCATGCTGAGCAGCGTTCCCCGGCGCGTTCGGAGCAACGCTCGCGGCCGCCGGGCGGCGACCCGCACCCGATTGGATACTCGTGGACCCCCGATTCGGCGCAACCACGCC
>DATAAQ010000111.1:0-6442 GCA_036260055.1 Gaiellaceae bacterium
TGAAGAGGCTCGAGCTCGGAGCCCTCTTCCACGACATCGGCAAGATCGGGATCCCGGGATCCATCCTCGCCAAGCCCGGGCCGCTCACGGAGGAGGAGCGGCGGACGGTCCAGCTCCACCCCGAGCTCGGCGCCCGCATCCTCGCCCCGATCGAGCGCCTCGAGGACGTCTGCGAGATCGTCCGCCACTGCCACGAGCACTTCGACGGAAGCGGCTACCCGGCGGGCAAGGCAAGCGACGACATCCCGATCGAGTCGCGCGTCATCCTCGTCGTCGACGCCTTCCACGCCATGACGACCGACCGGCCGTACCGCCGCCGGCTCTCCGTCGTCGAAGCGCGGCGGCGCCTGCGCGAGAGCGCCGGGACCCAGTTCGACCCCCGCGTCGTGGACGCGTTCCTCGGGCTCGAGCTTCTCGCGCCGGTCGAGGACGCGGCCTAGCCCGCGAGCTCAGAGCTCCACGCGCTCGATCGCCACACGCTCGCGCGGCCTGTCGCTCGCGTCGCGCGGCAGCTCCGAGATGGCGTCGACGACGTCCATCCCCTCGGCCACACGGCCGAACACCGTGTGCTTGCCGTCGAGCCAGGGGCACGACTCGGCGGTGACGACGAAGAACTGACTTCCGTTCGTGTCGGGCCCGCGGTTCGCCATCACGAGCGCCCCGCGGACGACCGGGTGCTCGTTCGGCTCGTCCTCGAACTCGTAGCCGGGCCCACCGGCCCCGTCCCCGCGCGGGCAGCCGCCCTGGATCATGAAGTCGGGGATGAGACGGTGGAACGTGGTGCCGTCGTAGAAGCCGTCGCGCGCGAGCGCGACGAAGTTCTCGACCGTCCTCGGGGCCGCCTCGGCGAAGAGCTCGAGGGCGATGGAGCCGTGTGTAGTGTGGAGCGTCGCATGCGTCATGCGGGGACCGTAGCGGATGGCCGGTAGGCGCTTTCGCTTCGCCGCCTCGCTCCCCGAGCGCGCGGTCCGCGCGCTGGCGGCGACGCTGGGCGGCGTCGTCCACGAGAGCGCGCAGGTGCTCCTCCCCCGCCTCGTCCGCAGATCGCGCCTCTACGAGGCGACGGCCGCGAACGCCCTGCGGATCGCGATCGAGGCGGTCGGCGGCGTCGAGCCGGAGGTGCGGCACGATCTCGCCGCGGGCGAGGTCGTGAAGCGCAAGGCCGCCGGGAACGTCGTCGAGCTCGGCTCCGTCGCCGCCTTCGGCTTCTCGCCGCTCTGGCTCCTGGCGGCCGCCTCCGACGTCCTCCGAGGGTCGCGCGTCTACCTGGACGCGCTCGTGGAGGAGCTGAAGGCGGCGGCGGTCCTCGACCCGGCCGTCGAGGTCGACTCGGTCGACGGACTCCTTGCCGCAGTCGAGGGCGCCTCGGGGCGAACGGCGAGCCTCGTCGACCTTCCTCCTGTCGAGCTGGCCGAGCTCCGCGCGTCGCTCGCGGAGTTCCGCTCGGATGCGGCGGAGCTTCCGTCCGCGGAGGAGCTCGCCGCGCTCTACCGCGGTCTCCGCGCGACCGCGGCGGCGGAGCGCCGGCCGCTGCTCGAGGTCTCCCAGGGCATCGGCCTGGCCTTCCTGCTCTCCGCCCGCTCCGTCGGCCGCACGCACCTCGCGCTGCCCTACCGCGAGGACTGGGCGCCGCTGCGCCGGGAGGGCTTCGCCGCGTACGCGCGGCGCGTCTCGCGCCCGTATGCCCGGGCGATCGCGGGGCACTTCGACCCCGCCCGCCCGACGCTCACCGAGCGTGTCGCCGCGCGCCTGCGGCGGTGAGGCGCTCGCGGCCCGGGGGGCGCGGGTGGTCACCACCGGGAGCCCGGCGGGCTGGCAATCCGGGCGAACGCGACTATCGTCCGAAGAGAGCCCGCTCGCTGCGGCCATGAGGGAGGGCCCGCTTGTCCGTCTGGGAGGAGAGCACGACCTGGATCGCCGTCGGCGCGGCGGGGCTGGCGCTGCTCGCGCTCGCGCTCGCGCTCGTCGTCGCCGTCCGCGTCGGACGCGTTCGTCCCAGGCGCGAGAAGCGGACGGCGCCCGCCGAGGACGCGGTCGCCGGCGACCCCGACGGCGAGCTCCGCCGGGCACGCGACGACGCTGCCCGCGCGCACGAGGAGGCCCGGCGGGCGCGCGAGGAGCACGAGCGAGCGCGGTCCGAGCTCCGCTGGCTTCGCGACCTGGGCGAGATCGGGGGCACGGTCGACCTCGAGGGCGTTCTCGCCCGGGCGCTCGAGACGGCGACGCGGCTCGGGAACGCGGCCGCGGCGATGATCGTCCTCGCGCACGACGACGAGGAGCCTCTCGTGGCCACATTCGGGCTCTCGCCCGCCGAGTCGTCGCGCGACCTCCTGGGCCTCCCGCCGGAGGGCGGACAGGCCCGCGCCGTGGCGCTCGCGTACCGCTACACGGGGGTGGAGGAGGAGCAGGACGAGTTCCGCCTCCGAAGCGGCCTGGCCGTCCCGGTGACGGGCGCGGCCGGCGAACGCGCCGGGACGCTCGCTCTCTTCTGGCGGCGGGTCGAGCGCGACGTCGGCGACGAGGAGCTCGCGCGCCTCGAGGCGCTCACGAGCGCCCTCGGCCCGGCGCTCGAGAACGCTTTCCGTTTCGAGGAGGCCCGCCGTCTCGCCGAGCTCGACCCGGTCACGAAGCTCCACAGCCGCCGCTACCTCCACGGGGCGCTCGCGCGCGAGTGTGCGCGCGCACGCCGCTACGACCGGCGCCTCAGCCTCGTGCTCACGCGCCTCGACGCGCCGCTCTCGAACGAGGTCCTCGCGAGAGCGGGGGAGCGTCTCCAAGCCGCCGTGCGGGGCGCCGACGTCGTCTCTCACCTCGGCGACGGGCTCTTCGCGATCCTCCTGCCCGAGTCGGGGCTCGGCGACGCCGAGCGACTCTGCCGGCGCCTTCGCTTCGCCGTCGGCCCCAAGCTTCGGACGAACGGCCGCCTGCGGCTTCCGGCCGGCATCGTCGAGCTCCGGTCCGACGACGACGCGGTCTCGCTCCTCGCCCGGGGGGAGTCCGCGCTCGCCCGTGACGAGGAGCCGAGCGCGCCGGAGACAGCCGTCGGACGGCCGAGCTGACCCGTCAGGCCGGCCGATGGCGACCATCCTCGAGATCGCGAGGTTCGCGGGCGTCTCGTCCGAGGACGTCCTCCGCGTCGTCCACGGCGAGCCGGTGCGCGAGGACGTCGCCAGGCAGGTGCGGGACGCGATGGACGCGCTCGGCCCCCCGCCCTACCCGCGGACGTCGGCGGAGGTGCTGCCGGCGGAGCAGCCGCGCCCACTCGACCGCCGCCAGGACGAGCTCTTGGAGCGCATGGCCGCCGCCGCGGCGGAGCTCGAGGCGCGGTTACCCGAGGGAGTCGGCAGCGTCGTCTACGAGGCGCTCCGCGTGGAGGTCCGGCCCGTGGCCGAGCACGTCGCCGAGATCGGCTCCCTCTTCGAGCGCCTCCTCCGCCGCCTGGACCTCGTCGGCACGGACGTCGAGAGCGAGCGCCGGGAGCGGGTCGAGGACGTCGCGCTCCTCACCGAGCTCATCACGGCGGGATGGCGCGGCGTCGACCGCCGCCTCGCCCGCCTCGAGAGGATCATCGCCCGGCTCGAAGAACGCGAGGGCGGACGCCCGGCCGGCCGGGTGATCCGGCTGGACGACCACCAGTCCCGCACCTCCCCCGAGTAGCCCGCCGACTCGGTACGACGCCGCCCGCCCCGCCGCGCCGCCGCGTCTAGACCTCGACGCCGTACGCCTCGGTGAAGGCCGCCTGCGCGTACGCGAGCGAGGCGTACGCGAAGCCGCCGTCCCCCCAGCCCGTCCCCCAGCTGTTGCGGACGATGAACGCGTCCGGCCGGTAGCCGACGAGCGCGACCGCGTGGCCGCCGCGCGTCGTGTCGGGCTGGTACTCGTCGAGGACGCCGTCGTTCAGCGTGGCGTTGTCCCACGTCTGGTCGACGTCGAGCCGCGTGAGGATCGGGCCCTTGTTCGCGAGCCAGGAGCGCCAGTTCGTCAGGTTCCGGTCGAGGTTGAAGTACGCGAGGATCTTCCGCAGGGCAGCGGTCGCGTAGAACGTCTTCGCCTGGCCGGGGTAGAGCTTCCCGGAGCCGAAGGGCAGCGTCGCGTCGCGCACGACCCCGAACTTCCGCGCGATGTCGAGGGCGGTCTTGAGGCTCGTCCCCTCCGTCTCGATGAACGTCGTCGGCCGGGTGATGAACGGGTCGGTCTCCTTCGAGGCCATCCACACGAACCGCGGCGAGAGCAGCTGATCTCTCGAGAGGCGTCCGGCCTTGACGAAATGCCACCGGAGGACGGAGTCCGCCGTCGCCCAGCCGACGCACGAGCCCGTCGTCCCCTGGTCGTTGATCTTCCACCAGTCCACGCGCAGGTCCTTCGACGTGGGAATCGCCGGCGCGGCGGCGAGGAGGTCCGCCTCCTCCGCCGTCTCGTACGTCCAGTCGTCCTCCGTGCGCGGCGAGGGCCGTACGTTGAGGATCCTCTTCGGCTGCCTCGGCCGGGCGGTACGCCTCCGCTTCGTCGTCTTCCTCGGTCTTGCCACCGGACACCTCCTGAGGACGGGAACGCCGACTCGCGCGAGTCTATTGGCGCCCAGGCGGGCTTTCTACCCCCCGGAGTCGCCGCGACCGCCGCCGCCCGCGGGCCCGACCCGCCTCGCTACGGGCGACCCGTGCGGGTGAGCTTGAGGTCCCAGACGAGCGTGTGAGCGACCCGCACCTCACCCTCCTGGAATCGCGCCGCGAGCGCGTCGTCGACGCCCTCGACCTCACGGCAGAACGCGCTCGCCGCCCTCTCGGCCTCCTCGAACGCGGCCAGCGCCGAAGCGAGCCGCTCCCCCTCGGACGCGCCCCCGGCCGATCGTTCCGCGCGGAGCGCCGACTGGTACGCCTCTTCGGCGGCCTCGAGGAGCGCCGGAGCGGCCTCGGCCGCCGCCGGCCTGACGATGACGTGCGCCCACGCCGAGTCGCGCGCCTCCTTCGCCCGCGCCTTCACGCGCTCGAGCGTCAGCTGCGGCGACTCCGACGCGCCGGCCGTCGAAGTGCCGGAGTCGGTCTCGCGGGCGAGCGCGCCGGCCCGGTCGGCGAGCTCGACGATCGTCAGCCAGTCCGGCTGCGGCTTCGCAAGCCCCTCACGCGCCTGCTCGACGAGGTCGGTCGCCCGCCGAAGGAGCTCCTCGTCGCCCGAGGCGTCCTCGCGCCGTCGGGCGGCGCTCCACGCCCGGTCGATCTCCTGCTCGGCGCGAACGACGCGGTCGCGTCCCTCCACGGCGGCCGTCTCGAGCTTCGCGAGGTGCCGCTCGATCGCCCCCCGCAGCCGCGAGGCGTCGGCGAGCGCGAGGCGCGCGTCCTCGAGCTCGCGCTCGGCGCGGCCGAGCTCGTCGGCATCGGCGGAGCCGGCCAGACGCGCTGCAGACGCGAGCAGGCGCCGGGCGCGGTCGGTCGCGCGCCGGGCGGCATGCCCCACGCCTCCGATCTCGTGCCAGCAGGACGGCGCGTAGGAGGAGGAGGCGGCCTCGAACTCCTCGTGCACCCGCTCCAGCTCGGCCTCCACCTGCGCGAGCGACGACTGGAGCTCGGAAAGCCGCCGCTCGATCTCCGCAGGCAGTCCGGCGATCCGGGCGGCCTGCCGCGCGACCTCGTCTGCGAGCGCGGCCGCCTCCTCCGCCAGGCGGAGAGCCGTGACGGGTCGCTCCTTCCCCTTCTCGAGAGCCTTCCAGGCGTCCCCGTGCTTCGCCTCGGCGACGTCGAGGCGCTCGTTCAACGCGCGTGCGGACTCCTCGTCCGGCACAGCAGCCGCGGAGGCACGTGCCGCGCCGAGGAGCTCGCCCGCGCGGGTCGCACGCTCGAGCGCCTCGTCGGCGAGTCCTTCGGCGGCCTCGGCGCGGTCCTCGATCTCGGCGACGTAGCGCTCGACCTCGGACAGCTCCGCGCCGAGCTCCTCCGCGGCGGCGAGCCAGCCGCGAAGCCCGCTCTCGTCGAGCAGGTGCGGAGAGGCGAGCAGGCGCGCGCTCCGCCGCCAGGCGAGGAACCGGTCGCGCTGCTCCCGGTACTCCCTCTCGACGCCCATCCGAGCCGCCGGCGGCTCGTGCAGGTAGGACGCGAGCACCGCCACGAGCGCCGGGCTCTCGAGCGGATCCTCGGGGAGGGCTGCGGCGAGGCGGCCTTCGGCTCCCTCGAAGCGGCGCACGTAGCGCAGCGCGTCGGCGTGCAACGCGTCCTCGGCCGGGGCCGGCGCGGCGGAGGCCGGCGCGAGGCGGACCCGCTCGTTCGCCTGAGGGCGCAGCCTGTCGAGCGCACCCGCGCGATAGAGGGCGAACACGATCGCAGCGAGGACGAGGAGCGGAAGCCCGCCGGGGCCGGTGAACAGCGCCGAGGAGATGAGCACGAGGGCGACGTAGCCGGCCCCGAGGTAGAGGAGGATCTTGCCCATACGGCCAGTATCGGACGCAGTGCGG
>DATAAQ010000112.1:0-6276 GCA_036260055.1 Gaiellaceae bacterium
CCGTCCGGCGACTGCCGAAAGCGCGGGCGGGCTCGGTCTCCGGCGCCGCGGTCTGCTCGCCTCCCCTTCATCGACGCACTGTGACGTGGGAGCCTGCCGCGGGCGCCCTCCCGGGGACGGGCGCGGGCCCGCCGATCGAGCGGTTTTCCGCGCGTCGGCGGATTGACCGTCGGAACCGCGCGTGACATCCTCGCGCGCGAACGCCGGTACGGACGGTCGTTCGCGAGAGTCCAAGCGGAGGAGGCGCCGTGGAGCACCATGGCTCGGAAAGCTACTTCGTCCTCGGCGAGGGCCTCCTCGGGGAGAGCGTGGGCGGCCGTGAACGTCCGCTCGCGGCCGCCGACGAGGCGCAGACCCCCCCGTTCCGCTTCTCGCGGATGGGCCCGCGGGGAATCGGTCGTCAGCTGGGCGACGCGAACCTGGAGAAGATCGGCAACGCCATGGCCGCGGGCGGCGGAGGAGCGTCTCAGATCCCGGCCGGCTACACGTACCTCGGTCAGTTCATCGACCACGACCTCACCTTCGACAGGACCAGGGTCATGCTGGGCGAGCGCGTCGCGCCGGTGCAACTTCTCCAGGCGCGCTCGCCGAGCCTCGACCTCGACTCGCTCTACGGGGCCGGGCCGACGGATCCCCGCTCCGCCCGGTTCTACGCGGCGGACGGTCTCCACCTGAAGACGGGGAGAACGGTGGCCGCCGAAGGCATCGCCGCGAAGGACGGCTTCGACCTCCCCCGGGGGGCGGGAACGACGGCGGCTGCGAAGCGCCGGGCCGTCATCCCGGATCCGAGGAACGACGAGAACCTCGCCGTCGCCCAGACCCACCTCGCCTTCATCCGCTTCCACAACCGCGTCGTCGACACCCTCCCCTCCTCGGTCCCGCCGGCCCAGCGCTTCGCTCGCGCCCGCGAGCTCGTGACGAAGCACTACCAGTGGATGATCCGGACCGACTACCTCCCCCGCATCTGCGCCCCGGGAATCGTGAACGACGTCTTCTCGAACGGCAGGAAGGCGTTCGAGCGGGGCGCCGCGCCGACGCAGGTCCCGACGATGCCGATCGAGTTCTCGGTGGCGGCCTTCCGGCTCGGGCACTCGATGATTCGGCGGGCGTACAACTGGAACAAGATCTTCGACGACGGCTTCGGCTCCCTCGACTTGCTCTTCGTCTTCTCTGCCGGCAGCGGAGACCTCGGCGGCAGCCAGCGGCTTCCGAGCACCTGGATCGCGGACTTCAGGCGCCTCTACGACTTCAGGGAGGCGAACCGCGCCAACCTCGCCGTGCCCGAGGCGAAGTTCAACCGCGCGATGCGCATAGACACGACGCTCGTGCCGACGCTCCGGGACCTCCCCGGGTTTCCGGCCGCCGAGGCGAACCTCGCGTTCCGGAACCTGACGAGGGCCAAGATGGTCAGGCTGGGCACCGGTCAGCAGATGGCCGCATTCCTGCGGGGCAAGGGCGTGACCCTGACGAAGCTCACGAGCGCGCAGATCCGGGAGGGCCGGAACGGGGCGCAGCTCGACGGCCTCACCCGGAACCAGCGGGCCTCGCTGGCCAGGGACACGCCGCTCTGGTTCTACGTCCTCCGGGAGGCCGAGCTGAACCGAGGCAGGCTGAAGGGCGTCGGCGCTCGCATCGTGGCGGAGACGTTCCACCGCGCCATGGAGGGGAGCCAGGCTTCCATCGTCCGGGACCCCGCCTGGCGGCCGACGCTCGGCCCGAACAGCACGACGTTCCGCATGGTGGACCTCCTGCTCTTCGCCTTCGAGGGCCGGAAGGCGTTGCTCGCTCCACTCGGCTAGCCCGGAGCGGAGAGCGTCAGGACCCGAGGTAGGCGAGCACCGCGACGACGCGACGGTGGTCGTCCGGGCCGCCCCGCCCCCTGCACACACGCATCCGGGTCAGCGAGGCGTGACGCGCTCCCCCGGAGCGGCCTCCACCTCGGCGAGGCGGCGCTCCAGGAACGAGCGCTCGACCGGGTTCGTGACGAGCGCCAGGGCCCGCCGGTACGACGCGGCCGCCTCGCCGGGCCGGCCGCTTCGCCGGAGGAGGTCGGCCCGCGCCGCGTGGAGCAGGTGGTACTCCTCCAGGCCGTCGATCGCGTCCATGAGCGCGAGCCCCCGGCCGGGGCCCTCCGCCATCGCGACGGCGGCCGCGCGGTTCAGCTCGACCACCGGTGACGGCGCGACGCGTGCGAGCTTCCCGTAGAGCGCGGCGATGCGCTCCCAGTCCGTTTCTTCCGGGCGCGAGGCGCCCGCGTGCACGGCCGCGATCTCCGCCTGGAGCCCGTACGGGCCCGCGCCGCGAAGGGCTCGGGCGCGCCCGAGCACGCGGTGCGCCTCCTCGATCCGCCCCCGGTCCCAGCGGGACCGTTCCTGCTCCTCGAGCAGGACGAGCTCTCCCCCCGGCCTCCGGCGCGCCTCGCGCCGCGAGTCGTGGAAGAGCATGAGCGCGAGCAGGCCGAAGACCTCCGGCTCGTCGGGCATGAGCACGGCGAGAAGCTTCGCGAGTCGGATCGCCTCGTCGCAGAGCTCGGCGCGGACGAGCTCGTACGCCGCGGTCGCCGAGTAGCCCTCGTTGAAGACGAGGTACAGCACGGCGAGGACGGCGCCCAGGCGGTCGGGCAGCGCGCGCTCCGGCGGGACGCGGAAGGGAATGCCCGCGATGCGGATCTTCCGCTTCGCGCGCACGAGCCGCTGGGCCATCGTCGCCTCCGGCACGAGGAAGGCGCGCGCGATCTCCGCCGTCGTGAGACCGCCGACCAGGCGCAGCGTCAGCGCGACCTGCGCCTCGGTCGCCAGCGCGGGGTGGCAGCACGTGAAGACGAGGCTCAGGCGGTCGTCGGGGATCGTCCCCGCCTCCTCCCCCGCTGCCTCCCCGGCGCGCGCGAGGAGCTCGCTCTTCCGGGAGAGCGTGCGGTCGCGCCGGATGCGGTCGATCGCCCGGTTCCTCGCCGTCGCGACGATCCAGCCGGCCGGGCTGGCCGGCACCCCGTCCCGCGGCCAGCGGGCCAGCGCGGTCGCGAACGCCTCCTGGACGGCGTCCTCGGCGAGCTCCAGGTCGCCGAGGATCCGCGCGAGCGTGGCGACCGCACCGGCCCACTCCTCGCGGTAGATGCGGCCGATCCGTTCGCTAGTGCTCAATGAGCGGCCGGACCTCGATGACGCCGTGGCGCGCTCCCGGGATCTGGGACGCGAGCTCGATCGCCTCGTCGAGGTCGCGGCAGTCGAGAAGGTAGAAGCCGCCGAGCTGCTCCTTCGTCTCCGCGAACGGCCCGTCGGTCGTCAGGACCTCGCCCTCGCGGACGCGCACGGTCGTCGCGTTCGGGGCCGGGGCAAGCTCCTCGCCTCCGACGACCTTGCCCGCCTCGCGGCCGCGCTGGCCGAACGCGAAGTACTGCGGAAGCTCCTCGTCGCGGACGGCCGCGTCGTGCTCCGGGTCCGTGTAGATCAGGGCTGCGTACTTCATCTCGCCTCCTTGGCTCGGGGGGTTCTACCGGGAAGACGAACGCGCCCGCGGGAAATCGACAGCCACTCTATGCCCGTCCACGGGTTCCCCGGGGCGGCGGCGCCCGCCCGGGATCGGCTGGGACACGCCTAGGGCGGCGTCTTGTCGGCGTCCGGCTCGGCGTGGGCCCCCGCGCGGGTCTGCTCGCCCTCGCCCTTGCGGACCGCGCCGCTGGCCGGGGGCGGGGCGCCGGCGGAGCGGATGCGGGCGACCTTGCTGAGCATGTCGAACCAGAACGGCGCGCCGAGCGTCAGCGCCGCCGCCGTCAGGAGCAGGCCGAGCGTCTTCGCCGCGATCGTCGCGAGCCAGTCGCCGATCCCGCTCGGACGGGGCTCGGTCGTCCAGCCCAGCGGGATCTCGAGCTCCTCGAGCGCACTCACGTCCTCCGCTATCCGCCGCACGTCCGGCGCCTGCGCCTGCGAGGTGGCGCTCTCGGCGCGGGCGATGACCGCGGCGCGGACCGACTTGTCGTCCCAGAGCTGCTCGGCGATCCGAACGGTGTCGACGTTGAGCGCCAGCACGAGCCCGGCCGCGAGGATCCACATCATGAGCTGGACCCGGCGGCGGTACCAGCCGGACACCCGCTCCATCGCGTCGTCGAACCAGCGCTCGGCGCTCCGCTGGAACGCCTGGACGTCGTCGCCGGCGTTCCGGAGCAGCGCGGTCAGCGCCTCCTGGACCTGCGCGCTCGGGATCTCCGCGATCGCCTTCTCGAGGTCGCGCGCACTCCCCCGCAGGCCGAGGAGGGCGGCCACGAACGTCTGCGAGGGGATGTAGGACGGGTAGCGCGCCCGGCCGCGGCGGGAGACCGGGCGGATGAGAGCGTTCACGAGCGGATGGCGGTAGAGCTCCTCCATGAGCTCGCGCCCGCGCGCCTCGTTCTCGGGATCGAGGAGGTTCGCGATCCCCTCCCGGAGGAACTTGGCCCGCCAGCTGAAGACGCTCGAGATCGTCTCGTTGAGCGCCGAGCAGGCCAGGCTGAGCACGAGGTAGACGAAGATCAGCCCGATCGCGACGTCGAGAGCGGCGAAGTCGAACATGAGCCCGGCGACGGCGACCGTCCCAGGTTCCGACGGCCGTGTCAAGGACTCGGGATAGCCCCACGGCGAGGGGGCCGCTGACGGGGAGCTCCCGCTCGGCGGCGGCTGGGACGTCGTCCGCCGAAACGCCCTCTTCGGCGACTAGGGAGACGGCGAGGGCGGCCGCCGAGGCGCCGCCCTCCTCGCCCGTACCGATTCGGCCTAGCCCGGGTAGTCGACGCCGGGGAACTGCTCGAGGAAATCGCGCGACCACGGGGTGTCGAGCCGGTACGTCTTGTCCGTCGCGCGGCACATGGCATCGCCCGTGACGGTCACCGAGACGATCCGGTTCGACGTCTGGCCGCCGAGGAAATGCGGCCCGCCGGAGTCCCCGAAGCAGGTCCCGCCGTCGCCGGTCGACGGCTGCATCGAGAGGTTCAGCCACGCCTTCTCGAGCGAGAGGTAGCTCTGCAGCGCGAAGCGGCGGATGCCGTCGAAGAAGAGCGCGTGCGGCCCTCTCCGCTTGTCCTCGCGGACCGTGCCGTAGCCGACCGCGGTGAAGATCTGGCGCTTGATCGCCCCGGACTTCTTGAGGCGGTCGAGGATCCCCACCTCGGGGAGCCGCGCGGGCGTCGGGCCGGGCGCCTGGTCGAGCACGACCGCGGCGATGTCGAAGGTGTTGTTCGCGCCCGTCGTCCCGAAGCGGGGGTGGCTGTGGTACGTGCCGCCGAAAAGGCCGGCGAGACTCGTGCTGTCCTCGTCGTACGCCGGGGCGAAGGTGACCCAGACGTCGGTGATGCCCTCGGACTCGAGAAACGCCGTGCAGTGCGCCGCCGAGAGGAAGACCCTCGGGGCGATGAGCGTGCCCGAGCAGAGGACGTCGGGCCCCGGGCTGTCCTCGTCGTAGTCGGCGAGCAGGGCGCCGACGTTGGGATGCAGGTTGCCGTCGGGCTTCCCGAACGTGATCGCGCCCGCCGGGCCGGCCGCGAGGGCGAGCGCGGCGACGAGCGCCGCCAGCAAGGCAAGGGATGTCCGTCGCACGGTGAAGTTCTCCTCTCCCGGGTGGTCGAGACGGGGCCCAGGGTAGCGCGCGCTCGCGCCGCACGCGACGCGCCTTGACAAGAAGGCGCGCCTTCTCCACGCTCGCTCTGACCGCGGTCGATGAGCGATGCCCAGCCGGAACAGCCCTGGACGCCTGCCGTGCTCGAGCTCCTGCGCGACTGGAACAGGCGCGCCGATGCGAGCTCGGAGACGCACTACGCGATGGCGAACCGCCTCTCCTCCTCGAACATCCTCCTCGGCGTGCCGGTCGTCGTGCTGACGACGTTCGTCGGCACGAGCGTCTTCGCCACCCTCCAGGAGAACGTGGACACCCGCCTGCGCATCTTCGTCGGCGTCGTCAGCGTGCTCGCGGCGGTCTTCGCCAGCCTGCAGACCTTCCTCCGCTTCGGCGAGCGGGCCGAGAAGCACCGCGTCGCGGCGGAGAAGTGGGCGGCGATCAGGCGGGAGATCACCGAGATGCTCGCGCTCCATCCCACCTATCTCGCATCGCGCGGCGACCCGAAGCAGTACCTGGACGACCTGCGCACGCGGATGGACGAGGTCTCCACACAGTCGCCCGAGATGCCCGACCGCCGCTGGGGGCGCGCGCTCTCGCACCGCGAGCACGACCTCGAGGAGCGAGGCGACGGCGCCGCGCGAAGCAGCGCCGCCGCCTCTCGCCGCTGAGAGGGCGGAGCGGCCCGCAGTGCGG
>DATAAQ010000113.1:0-5208 GCA_036260055.1 Gaiellaceae bacterium
CGGACAGGCGGCATACTTCCGCAAGATCGAACAGTGGACAGACGCCGACGTTGGCGCCCTCGAGACGCTGTTGCCGACTCTCGACGTGCCGGTGCGCATCGTGTGGGGCGAAGAAGATCGCTGGCTCGAGAGGGAGGTCGCTCTTCGCCTCCAGGCGCTCATCCCTCACGCTCAGCTTCGGCTCCTGCCGGGCGCCGGACATTTTGCGCCCGAGGATGAGCCCGAAGGTGTCGCTCGCGAGCTCCTCGACTTCTTTGCCGGTCCCTGAGCGGGGGCGACGGATGCCTCGTCGACTCGCACACGTTCGCTTCCTAGACGGCTACCGGGTCGAGGTCATCCAGGCGCGGTAGGAATGCGGACAGAGAAGAGCGTGTCCGTGTGCATCGCCGGAGCGACCGGCTGGACCGGCCGCGCTCTCGTCCCCGCTGTCCTCGACGCGGCGGACCTCGAGCTCGCCTCGGCCGTCAGCCGATCCGCGGCGGGTCGGGATCTCGGGGAGGTACTCGGGGGCGAGCCCCTCGGCGTCCCCGTGCACGCGACCGTCGCCGAGGCGCTCGACGGCGTGGACGTCCTCGTCGAGTACACCTCGCCCGCTGCCGTGAGAGAGAACACGATGGCGGCGATCGACGCGGGAGCAGGCGTCGTCGTCGGAAGCTCGGGTCTGACGGCGGCCGATTTCGCCGACATCGACGCGGCGGCCCGCGAGCGGTCGGTCGGAGTCGTCGCGTCCGGGAACTTCTCCATGACTGCGGCCATGTGCCAGGCGGCGGCCCTCCTTGCCGCCCGACACCTCCCGCACTGGGAGCTCATCGACTACGCGGGCGAGGCGAAACCGGACGTCCCGAGCGGAACGGCACGCGAGCTCGCGGAGCGTCTCGCCGAGATCCGCGAGCCCGAGGTGGGTTACCCGATTCCCGATCTTCACGGGCCGAAGGAAGCGCGCGGTGCCACCGTCGCCGGTTCGCAGGTGCACTCGGTGCGCCTCCCGAGCTTCGCCGTCTCGACGGAGATCGTCTTCGCGCGGGCGGGTGAGCGTCTCAGCATCCGCCACGACGCAGGGGCGAGCGCCGAGCCGTATGTCGAGGGCACGCTGCTCGCGGTGCGGACGGTGCCCGAGCTGGTCGGGCTCACGCGAGGGCTCGACACCCTCCTCGCCGGTTCCTAGGCGAGTGTCAGGACGCTCGCCTGGATCGGCGCGTAGTGCTCGTAGCTCTCGGTGAGCGGGCGTGCCCCCTCGAGCGGAACATCGAGGTGGGCCGCCGCGTGCTCCGTGACGAGCGCGTAGGGCGACCGTCCGATCAGATCGACCGCGCGGTTTTTCAGGAGCAGATGCGCGATGGTCACGTCGGGGCCGAACAGCTCCTGATGGCCGGCGACCGACTGCATCACGTACTCGCCGTGATGGAGGATGAACTTCAGGTTCAGGCTGCCGATCGTCAGGCACGCGTCGCAGCTGCAGGTCATGAGCTCTTCCGCCTCGTCCAAGCGGGTGCGATACGCCGTGTAGCAGTCTCTCAGGCAGTCGATCAGAGACCGGCCCCGCACGTCCAGCGCACCCTCGGGGGCGAAGGCGAAGACAGCGTCGCCCTCGAGCTTGGAGAGGGCGAACGGGGGAGCGATGCGCTCGACGATCCCGTCGAGCAGACTCGTCAGGAGCGGATACGCCTCGGGAACGAACGTGCCGGCCGCCATGTCGGCCGCGTGGGCTCTCGCGACCGATTGGAGGAACGCGGTGTAACCCGAGATGTCGGCGAGGAGAAGCGTGCCGCGGCCGGCTCCTGAAGCGCGTTCTGAGACTGCCCGGTCCACCGTGGCGTCGGCTCCTGACTTCGTCGCGGAGTGGGGTACCGTAGCGGGACTGGCGCCACGAGACGTCGCTGACCTGCCCGTCCGGGACGTCTAGCGGGGAAGCTGGTCCCAGGACGGAAACGGGTGCTAGCCGCACCGCAGGGGCCTGCCAGCCGCACTTCGCGCGAAGTCGCGGTGCGGGACGATCAGCGCATGGATCCGCCCGTCACGCAGGGAGCGACGCCTCGGCGCCTGCCGGTGGAGGAACGCCCGCGCGGGAAGGCCGAGCAGGAGCAGGCGCTCGCGGGCGCGGAGCGCAGGCACCTGACGGTGTTCTTCTGCGACCTCGTCGAGTCGACCGCGCTCAGCGAGGAGCTCGACCCCGAGGAGCTCGGCGAGCTCATCGCGACCTACCACGAGGCCGCCGCCGAGGTGATCGAGCGCTTCCACGGCCACGTCGCCCAGTACCAGGGCGACGGCGTCCTCGCCTACTTCGGCTACCCGCACGCTCAGGGCGACGACACGGTCCATGCCGTTCGCGCCGGGCTCGAGCTCGTCCGTGCCGTCGAGGCCCTCTCGGCGCGCGGGCCCGACGGACGCGAGGTGCGTCTCGCCGCGCGTGTCGGCATCCACACGGGCGTCGTCGTCGTGAGCGAGATGGGAGCGGGCGAGCGGCGTCACTCCCTGGCCGTTGGCGACACGGTCAACGTGGCGGCCCGGCTGGAGAAGGTCGCCGAGCCCGGAACGGTCGTCGTCAGCGCGACGACGGAGAGCATCACCCGCGGCTACTTCGTCTTCACGAGGGCCGACACGGTCAGGCTGAAGGGGATCGCGGAGCCCGTGACCGTCTATCGCGTCGCCGACGAGACCGGTATCCGCACGCGGCTCGCGCTCGCCGCAGCCGCCGGCCTGACGCCGCTCGTCGGCCGCGAACGGGAGCTCGCGACGCTCGAGGAGCTCTGGCGCCGGGCGGCCGAGGGCGCCGGGGGCGCGATCCTCGTCTCGGGAGAGCCCGGGATCGGCAAGTCCCGCGTCGTCCACGAGCTCGGCCGGCGCGTCGGCGGCGAGGCGACCCGCCTCGTCTTCCAGGCCTCGCCCTACTACGCGAGCAGCTCGCTCCGTCCCGTCGTCGAGGAGCTCGAGCGATTGTTCCGCGCCGAGGGCGGCGGCGAGAAGAGCCTCGGCCGGCTGACGGACGAGCTCAGGCGGCACGGGCTCTCGGTCGAGGAGACGCGCCCTGCTCTCGCCTCGCTTCTCGCGATCGCCGACCCGGACGCCGATCGCACGCACGAGCCCGCTCCGCAGGAGCAGAAGCGGCGAACGTTCGCCGCGCTGAGGGCGTTGCTCGCGGCCGAGAGCCGGCAGCGTCCCGTTCTCGCCGTCTTCGAGGACATCCACTGGGGCGACCCGTCGACGCTCGACCTCCTCGGGCTCCTGCTCGCGGACGCGCCCGCCCAGCGCGTCCTGATCGTCATGACGGCGAGGCCCGAGTTCGAGCCCCCGTGGCCGGCCGACACGAGCTTCGCCACGCTGCGGCTCGCGCGCCTGGAACCTGCCGACGTCGAGGAGCTCATGGCCGCCGTCCCCGGCGGGCGAACGCTCCCGCGAGGGGTCCGCGCCGAGGTCGCCGAGCGAGCTGCCGGCGTCCCGCTCTTCGTCGAGGAGACGGTCAAGATGCTCGTCGAATCCGACCCGGCGGAGGCGCCGGGCATACCCGGCACGCTCCAGAACCCGCTGGCCGCGCGCCTCGACGGGCTCGGCGACACGAAGGAGCTCGCGCAGCTCGCCTCCGTCGCGGCCCTCGGAGGCGAGTTCAGCCTCGACTTGCTCCGCACGCTGACGCATGCAGACGATCGGAAGCTCACCGAGGGCCTGGACGAGCTCGTGCGCGCCGAGATCCTGTACGAGCGCGGAACGCCGCGCGACCGCGTCTACGTCTTCAAGCACGCCCTCATTCGCGACGCGGCGTACGGGTCGCTCCTCCGCTCGACGCGGCGGCGCTTCCACGAGCGAATCGCGCAGGTGCTCGAGGACGCCTTCCCGGAGAAGGTCGAGAACGAGCCCGAGCTCGTCGCCCAGCACCTGGCGGAGGCGGGTCGGACGCTCGAGGCGATCGGCTACTGGCGGCAGGCCGGGGAGCGAGCGCTGCGCGCCTGGGCGACCGAGGAGGCGGCGACGCACTTCGAGCGCGGCCTGGAGCTCGTGCGGTCGCTCCCGGAAGGTCAGGGGACGCAGGAGCTCGAGCTGGGGCTTCAGCTCGCCCGCGGCACCGCGCTCATGGCGGTGCGCGGCTACGCGGCGCCGGAGGCGGAGTCGGCGTACGCCCGGGCGGAAGCTCTCAGCCGGGAGATCGACGACGTCTCGCGACTGGCGCCGGCGCTCTACGGCCTCGGCGCGTTCTACGCCTCCACGGCGCAGCCGCGCAAGGCCTACGAGTTCGGCCGCCGCCTGCACGCCGTCGCCGAGGCGGAGACCGACGAGGACATGCTGATCGAGGCAAACGTCATGCTCGGCATCGCGCAGTACCTCCGAGGAGATCCGCTGGCGGCCGACGCTCGGTTCGAAGACGTTCTCGCCCGCTGGCGGCCCGAGAAGCACCGCGCTCACATCTTCTCCTACGGGCAGGAGCCGGGCGTCGTCGGCCTCACCATGACCTCGCTCACGCGCGCCTGGGCGGGTCGCATCGACGAGGCGCTCGGGTACGCGGCCGAGGCCGAGCTGCGGGGCCACGAGGTCGCGCATCCCCTCACGCTTGCGTACACGCTCGCCGGGATCGGCCTCGTCTACCAGCTGGTCGGCGACGTCGACTCGGCGGAGCGCACGGCCGGCGAGCTCGTCGCGACGGCGAGCGAGCACGCCCTGCCCATGTGGCTGGCGTGGGCGAGGACGATGCGGGGCTGGGCGCTCCTCAAGCGCGGGCGGAGGGACGACGGGATGGCGGAGATCGCGGTCGGCATGGCCGGCGCCGAGCGCGCCCACTCGTCGGTGATGAGGGTCCACTTCCTCAGCCAGGTCGCCGAGGCCTTCGGGGAGCTCGGGCACGTCGAAGAGGGACTGGCGATGGTGGATCAGGGCTTCGCCGAGCTCGAGCGCACGGACGAGCGCGTGTCCGAGGCGGAGCTCCACCGCACGCGCGGGATCCTCCTCCTGGCCGGAGACGCGGGACGGGCGGCGGCCGAGCCCTGCTTCCGGCGGGGGATCGAGGTCGCGCGCGGCCAGCAGGCGCTCCTCCTCGAGCTGCGCTCCGCGACAGCGCTGGCCGAGCTCCTGGTCGGCGAGAAGCGAGCGCCGGAAGCGCGCGCGCTCCTGGAGGACGTCGTCGGCCGGTTCACGCAGGGCCGGGGAAGCCCCGTGCTCGAGAGCGCGCGTGCCCTGCTCGAGCAGGTCGCGGCCGGCGAGCGGGGCGCCGGCGCCGCGGCC
>DATAAQ010000114.1:0-3602 GCA_036260055.1 Gaiellaceae bacterium
GCGAGCACGACGGCCTCGGCGCGGACGGAGCCGCCCGGCGTGCGCGCGACTCCGGCCTCGCGGTCGAGCGCGACGAGCGGCGAGCGCTCGCACACGCGCACGCCGCGCGCGGCCGCGGCACGGCGGAGCCCGCGGGCGAGCAGCGCCGGCTGCACCGTCGCGGCGTTCGCCTCGAAGGCCGCGCCGAGGTGGACGGGCGACCCGGTGCGCTCCTGCACCTCCCCGGCCGAGAGAAGCCGGTAGGGCTCCGCGCCGGCGGCCGCGGCCGCCTCGACCACTCCGAGCCAGGAGTCGAGCTGCGCCGGCGACGTCGCCGTCCAGAGCCAGCCGCCGCGGTGAAAGTGAGCGTCGATCCCCTCCCGCTCGCAGAAGGCCCCCAGCTCCGTGACGGCCTCCTCGCTCGCGCGGGCGAGCCGCACGGCCTCCTCTCGGCCGGCGCGCTGCTCCAGCGTCTCGAGCTTCGGCCACCAGGAGAGCGCGAAGCCGCCGTTGCGGCCGGAGGGGCCGCCGCCGCAGACGTCCGCCTCGAGGAGGACGACGCGCGCGGCGGGCTCGAGCTCGGCGAGCCGGATGGCCGTCCAGAGGCCGGTGTAGCCGCCGCCGACGACGCAGAAGTCGGCCTCGACGTCGCCCTGCAGCGGCTGGGGCTCGACTTCGCTCTCGGCCGCGAGCGCCTCCTGCAGCCAGAGGGAGCGGCGCGCCTCGGCGTTCACGCCGCCGGGGCGGAGCCGCTTGCGGGAACCGCGTCGCTGCCGAGGAACGCCTCGAGCACCGTCTCGGCGCAGAAGTCGCAGAGCGTCCGGCCGAAGTAGCGCGTGCGGCCGCGGAGGATGAGAAAGCGGAGGTCCGCCTCCGGTCCGGCGCCGCAGTTCTCGCACCGGTCGCCCCGGGGCGTGGGGTCGTAGTCGAACTGGGGAAGCGGCGCGCGCTCGATGCGGGCACTCTAGCGTCCGCGTCCGTTCGGGCACCGACCGGGGCTAGCGCCCGCCGAAGTGGT
This sequence comes from Gaiellaceae bacterium, assembly GCA_036260055.1. Classification (GTDB taxonomy): domain Bacteria; phylum Actinomycetota; class Thermoleophilia; order Gaiellales; family Gaiellaceae; genus DASQWP01. The sequence goes on from DATAAQ010000114.1 coordinate 998, forward strand.
GCGCGGGGGGCATGGCGGCCCGGACCTCGGCCTCGCTCGCGACCCGGCGGGCGAGCGCCGCAAGGGAGACGAGCTCCTCGACGACGACGTTCATGTTCCGCTCGACGCGCTCGAAGCGGCCGCGCGCGAGCACGAGCGGCTCGCCGCGGACGACCGCGCGGTAGCCGTCGTAGGCGGGCGGAGGGACGACGAGGTTCATCTGCCCGTGCTCGTCCTCGAGGAGCATGAAGACGACCCCGTTCGCCGTCGCCGGCCGCTGGCGTGCGACGACGAGTCCGGCGACCGCCACGCGCGAGCGGTTCGCGAGGGTCTCCAGGTCGGCGCTCGACGCGATCTCGGCGGGGAGATGCGGGCGGAGGAGCTCGAGCGGATGGACCCCGACGGAGAGGCTCGTCAGACGGTAGTCGGCGAGCATCCGCTCCCACGGCGTCTGCTCGGAGAGCTCGGGGATCTCGGTCGTCGGGGCGAGCGGCAGGGCGAGCTGCCGCTCTGCGCCGCCGGCGCCCGCGCTCACCGAGCGGGGCGCGAGGCCGAGGCGCCAGAGGAGCTGGCGGCGCGGCCAGCCGAAGGAGTCGCAGGCGCCGGAGCCGACGAGCGCCTCGAGGGCCGGCCGCTCGAGCGGCGCGCGCCTGGCGAGGTCGGCGACGCTCCGGAACTCGCCCCGCTCGTCGCGCTCCGCCACCAGCGCCCTGGCCGGGTCCTCGCCGAGGCCCTTGACGTAGCCGAGGCCGACGCGCACGGCGTCCCCCTGGATCCGGCAGCGGTCGGCGCTCAGGTTGACGTCCGGCGGGAGCACCTCGACGCCGCGGCGCTGCGCGTCGCGGACGAGGCTGGCGGGCGGGTAGAACCCCATCGGCTGCGCGTTCAGGAGCGCGCAGAGGAACTCGGCCGGGTAGTGGTGGCGCAGCCAGGCGGACTGGTAGGCGAGGAGCGCGAAGGCGGCCGCGTGCGACTTGGGGAAGCCGAACGAGGCGAAGCCGTTGATCTTCCCGAACACGAGCTCGGCCGTCTCCCGGTCGACGCCGTTCGCCGCCGCGCCGTCGAGGAAGCGCCGGCGATAGGCCTCGATCGCGTCGCGGCTGCGCTTGCGGCTCATCGCCCGCCGGAGGCCCTCCGCCTCCCCCACGCCGAAGCCGGCGAGCGCCATCGCCACGTCGAGCACCTGCTCCTGGAAGATGATCGCGCCGAGCGTGTCCCGGAGCGGCCCCGCGAGCGAGGGGTGGTCGTACGGCGGCTCGTACGCCGGATCCTCGCGCTTCCGCTGCCGGCGCTCGACGTACGGGTGCACCGCCTTGCCCTGGATCGGCCCCGGGCGCACGAGCGCGACCTGGACGGTGAGGTCGTCGAGGTTCTCGGGACGGGTGCGGAGGAGGCTCTGCATCTGCGCGCGGCTCTCGATCTGGAAGAGCCCCACGGTGTCCGCCTCCTGGATCTCCCGGTAGACGGCCGGGTCGTCGAGCGGGATGCGCGAGAGATCGACCGTCTCGTGGCGGAGGGAGACGATCTGCTCGACGCACTCCTCGACCGCCGACAGCATCCCCAGGCCGAGGAGGTCGATCTTGAGGAAGCCGGCGTCGGCGCAGGAGTCCTTGTCCCACTGGCAGTTCTGCCGGCCCTCCATCGCCGCCGGCTCGACCGGGACGAGGTCGACGAGCGGCCGGCTCGAGATGACCATGCCGCCGGGGTGCTGCGAGAGGTGCCGCGGAAGGCCGGCGATCTCGGCGCACAGCTCGCGAAACGCGCGCCAGCGGGGCGAACGCGCGCGGGCCTCGGCTCCGGGCACGAGCTCCATGTCCTCGCCCACCCGGCGGGCGTTCCAGCCGTCCGAGACGCGGGCGAGCCGCTCGAGCTCCGCCGGCGGCAGCCCGAGCGCCTTGCCGACGTCCCGGATCGCGCCGCGGGAGCGGTACGTGGCGAAGCTCGCGACGAGGGCGGAGTGCTCGCGCCCGTAGCGGTCGCAGACGGCGACGATGAGCTTCTCGCGGATGTCCCGCGGAAAGTCGAGGTCGATGTCGGGAACCGACGACAGCTCCCGGTTGAGGAAGCGCCCGATGGCGAGGTCGGAGGCGACCGGGTCGACGTGCGAGAGGCCCGTGAGGTAGCAGACGATCGAGCCGACCGAGCTGCCGCGGCCCCTGCCCGGAGGGAGCAGGTGGCGCGGCGAGCCGGGCCCCCGCACCTCCGCCGCCACCTCTCGCGCGAGCTCGAGGACCTCCCAGTGGAGGAGGAAGAAGCCCGAGAGGCCGAGCTCGGCGATGAGGGCGAGCTCTTCGCGCAGGCGCTCGTCGGCGTGGCGGCGGAGGAAGGGCGACGCGTCCCGGTAGCGCTCGTCGAAGGCGCGCCGGCAGACACGGGCGAGCTGGACGTCGGCGGGATCCTCGCGGTCGGAGAAGTCGGGATAGCGGTAGCCGAGCTCCTCGGTGAGGTCGAACTCGAGCCGCTCGGCGAGCTCGCGCGTGGCCGCGACGGCGGCCGCGTCGTCCGGGAAGCGCGCGGCCGCCTCGCGCGGCGGGAGGAGGACGCTCTCCTCGTTCCCGCGGCGTTCTGCCTCGCAGCCCTCGAGCGAGGTCTTGTGCTTGACGGCGACGAGGACGTCCTGGAGGCG
>DATAAQ010000115.1:0-10277 GCA_036260055.1 Gaiellaceae bacterium
AAGGCACGATCGCCGCGAACGACGAGGCAAGGCCCGCGGCCTCGAGCACCGGCTCGATCTCGGCGCGGGCGGCCCCCGAGACGAGCGCGACCGGCACGCGCTCGGCCGCGTAGCGGACGGCCTCCCGGGCCTCGGGCCGGATGCTGCTCCCGTCGGCGACGCGGTAGCGGTAGCGCGCGACGCGCTCGGCGAGGACCCGATCGACCGCCGGGTGGTCGTCGCCGAGCCAGGTGCGCACGATCTCCGGGTCCGAGAGGCCGGCGAGCTCGTCGAAGTACTCCCGCGACGAGAGCGGCCGTCCCTGCTCGGCGAAGAGCTCCTGGAAGATCGCGCAGAGGATCGGCTCGTCGTCGGAGAGCGTGCCGTTGAAGTCGAAGACGACCGCGCGCGCCCGCATCCGCGAAAGACTACTGCGGTGCCGCTCCCGGCCTGCTCACGAGCGCTCAGCCGCCCAGCCAGAGCGCGAGCGCGCCGAGCGAGGAGGCGTCCGAGAGCTCCTCGATGACCCCCTTGAGCGGCGCGCGCTCGACCGCGACGTCCTCGTCGGCGTCGAGGCGCGGCGGGCCGACCCGAACGAGCGCGGTCGCCTCGAAGACGTGCACGCGCTCGGTCGAGTACTCGGGCGCGGCCCAGAACGAGCCGAGCGGCCGCCACGAGCCGGCCGCCAGTCCGCACTCCTCCTCGAGCTCGCGCGCGGCCGCCTCCTCCGGCGTCTCGCCGTCCTCGAGGCAGCCCGCCGGCAGCTCGAGCGTCTCGCCGTTCGCGCCGGCGCGCGGCTGGCGAACGAGCACGATCTCGTCGCCCTCGACCGCGACGACGACCACCGACTCGGGGTGCCGGACCACGTCCACGGCCCGTAGTATCGCCCGGTGAGCCGCAGGCGGGCCCGCGAGCTCGGCATCGTCCTCGGAACGCTCCCGACCGGGGAGGCGGACGCGATCACGGACGTCCCCGGCGTGCGCGTCGGGCACACGACGCTCGTCGAGGGGGACGCCGTGCGGACGGGGGTGACGGTGGTCGTCCCGTCGGATGGGGAAGCGGTCTTCGCGGGCGCGCACCGCCTGAACGGCAACGGCGAGCTCACCGGGCTCGAGTGGGTGCGCGAGTCCGGCCTCCTCTCGACGCCCGTCGGGCTCACGAACACGCACTCGGTCGGTGTCGTCAGGGACGCCATCGTCGCCGCCGGCCGGGACGCGCGTGCGGGCGACGCCTGGAGCCTGCCCGTCGTGGGCGAGACGTGGGACGGGGTCCTCAACGACGTCGAGGGGATGCACGTCCGCGCGGAGCACCTCCACGACGCCCTCGCCCGCGCCGCCGGAGGGACCGTCGAGGAGGGGAACGTCGGCGGCGGCACCGGCATGATCTGCCACGGCTTCAAGGGGGGCATCGGGACGTCCTCGCGGGTGGTCGAGGAGGTCGGCGGCGCCGTCGTCGGCGTGCTCGTCCAGGCGAACTACGGGCGCCGTCACCGACTCCGGATCGACGGCGTCCCGGTGGGCGAGGAGATCCCGGTCGGCGAGGTTCCCGCCCCCGGGCCCGCGTCGGCCGCGGGCGGCGGCTCCATCATCGCCGTCGTCGCGACCGACGCTCCGCTCCTTCCGGGACAGTGCGAGCGGCTCGCGCAGCGGGCCGGGCTCGGCGTCGCCCGCATGGGTGGCGTCGGCGAGGACTCGAGCGGCGACCTCTTCCTCGCGTTCGCGACCGGAAACCGCGGCGTGGCCTCCTCCGCGCCGGTCTCCGTCCGCATGCTCCCGAACGAGCAGATGACGCCGCTCTTCGACGCCGTCGTCGAGGCGACGGAGGAGGCGATCGTGAACGCCCTCTGCGCGGCCGAGACAATGACCGGGCGCGACGGCGCGACGGCGCACGAGCTGCCGCTCGCACGCGTCCGCGAGGTCCTCGCCCGCCGCGGGGCGCTAGCGTCCTAGCCGGGCCAGCGGGACACGGGGTACGCGTCGGTCGGCACGACGACGCTCGAGACGAGCTTGTCGTGCCACGTCTGCTTCTCCTTGTCCCAGAGCATCCAGAGATAGCCGAGCAGGAGGGCGATCGCCGAGAGGAAGCGCCCGAGATAGCGGCCGAAGGCACGCGGGTAGCCGATCGATCCGCCCGTGTTGAAGTCGATCACCCGGATGCCGAGGAGCTTCTTGCCGATCGTCTGGCCCGCAGGGCTGCCCTCGAGGTAGGTGAAGTAGGCGATGTTGATCAGGAGGCTGATCCCGGACGCGGCGCTCTCATTCATGGCCGCCAGCAGGATCCAGTACGGGATGCTGAGGAGGATGCCGTCGGCGAAGGCGGCGACGAAGCGGCGCCAGAAGCCGGCGCGAGGCCCCGACGGGCCGTCTCCCGTCGCGTAGGGGGACGGAGCCCCCGGGCGCTGCTCCTGTACCTCGGCCATGGTTGCTCCTTTCTCGGGGACCCCGGAATGTAGAGGCGCGAGCGGCCGGACGCACTCAGCCCCTCGTCGCCTTCGCGGCCGCCAGCCGCTCGAGGAACGCCTCCACGTGGAGGTCGTCGGGGACGCCGGCGACCTTGGGGCGAAGACGCTCCGCGAGCGTCGCGCCGAGCCGGGCGCGGGCCTCGTCCGTCAGCTCGAAGCGCCGCTCGAGGAACGCGCGGACGGTCGCCACCTCGTCGGCCGTCACCGCGCTGACGTCCCACCCGGGCGCGCCGGCGACGGCGGGCGCGGCGAGCCGGGCGGCCCAGTCGGCGACCGCGGCGCCGTGGCGCTCGCGGACGACGAGCGTCCCCGCGGCCATGTCCCCGAGGCGCTGGTTCTTCGCCGTCCCGAGGATCGCGAGCGTCCCGAGCGCGTAGCCGAACGGGAGGAAGTCGACGAGGCGGAGGATGTTCCGGACCGACGAGGCGAGGAAGCCGACGGGCTGCCCCTCCAGGCGCACGACCCGGATGCCCGTCCAGCGCTTGCCCGGTGTCCGCCCGGAGGCGAGCGTCTCGAAGAGGATGTCGTACGCGAAGAGCACGAGGAAGACGAGCACGAGGTAGACGGCGCCGAGGAGGCCCTCGTCCGCGTCCGTCCGGAAGGCGCCGCCCGCGAAGAGCAGCCCCAGCCCGACGAGGACGGCCGTCTTCACGAGCGTGTCGACGAGCACGGCGACGAAGCGCGAGCCGAGACCGGCGAGCGTCAGCTCGAGCTCGACGCCCTCGGGCGTCAAGATGGTGATCGTGTCCTCGTACCGCATGCCTTGAACGTAGACCGTTTCCTCGCCGAGCGACAGCCCTCGTGGGCAGAGCTCGAGGCGCTCGTCTCCCGGGCCGGACGCCGCCCCGAGCGGCTCGGCCCGGAGGGAGTGCTCCGCCTGGGCGCGCTCTATCGGGAGGCCGCGGCCGACCTCGCGCTCGCGCGGCGGGCGTTCCCCCGCGACCCCGTCGTCGTGCGGCTGGAGCAGCTCGTCGGCCGTGCGCGCAACCTCGTCTACGACACGCCGCCCCGGCGCACGTCGGTCGTGCGGTTCTTCGCGCGCGACTACTGGCGGCTCGTCGCCTCCCGGCCGCTGCCGCTGCTCGTCGCCGCGGTCCTCCTGCTCGGGCCGGCCGCCCTGGCCGGGGGCTGGGCGCTCCGCGACCCGGGCGCGGCCGGGGGGCTCGTCCCCGAGCAGTACCGGGCGGTCACCGAGCCGCGGGAGACCGACCTCGGGCTCGGCGTGGAGGAGGAGGCGGCGTTCTCGAGCGCGATCTTCACGAACAACATCCGCGTCACCTTCTTCGCCTTCGCCGGGGGCGTGCTCGCCGGCCTCGTCACGGCCGCCGTCCTCGTCTTCAACGGCGTGCTCCTCGGGACCGTCGCCGGTCTCGCGATCGGGGCCGGGAACGGCCGCACCTTCTTCGAGCTCGTCACCGCCCACGGGGTCCTGGAGCTCTCCTGCATCGTCGTCGCCGGCGCGGCCGGGCTCCGCCTCGGGTGGGCGCTCGTCGAGCCCGGCCGCCGCACGCGGGGGGAGTCGCTCGTCTCCGAGGCCCGCGCGACGGTGGCGATCGTGCTGGGAACGGCGCCGTGGCTCGTCGTCGCCGGCCTCGTCGAGGGCTTCCTGACGCCGGAGGGCCTCGGGCTGCCCACCGTGCTGGCCGTCGGCGTCGCGCTTGCGCTCGTCTACTGGTCGCTCGTCGTCGCGCGCGGCCGCGCGTCGGCGTAGGGGGGAGACGTCCTCACAGGAGCGCCCGCCGCTTCGCCTGCAGGTACGCGATGACGCAGGCGGCCCCCAGCGTCTCGGGCGAGGCCTCGATCACCTCCGCTCCCGTCCCGCGCAGGCGGGCGGCGACGCGGGCGCGCGCGGCGAAGACCTCGGCGGCCACCGAAGCGCGGTACACGTCCACGGGCTTCCGCGGCTCCTCGGAGAGGAGGCGCGCGAGGTCGGTGTCGGCGCAGCTCGCGACGGCGACGGCGTGGTGTCGCCGGAGCACGGGCATCGCGGCGACGAGCGGCCGGGCGGCCGCCTCCTCGAGCAGGTCGGTGAGGACGAGCACGAACGCGCGCTTCGAGCCTCCGACCCGGTGGAAGGCGAGCTCGTAGTCGGAGTCCGTCGCCGCCGGCTCGAGATCGAACAGCGCGCGGACGACCGCGCGGCCGCCCCGCCGCCGCGGCGTCACGCTCCGGCGCACGTCGCGGTCGAACGCGAGCGCCCCGCAGCGGTCTCCGACCTCGTCCGCCACGGCCGCCACGGCCGCGACCGCGTCCATCGCCGCGTCCAGCCGCGTGCGGTCTCCGAGGGGCGCCGCCATCAGCCGCCCGGTGTCGACGAGGCAGATGACGTCGCGGTCCTGCTCGATCCGGTACTGGTTGCTCATCGGCCGGCCCAGCCGGGCGGTCGCGGCCCAGTTCACCTGGCGGATGTCGTCGTCGGGCAGGTAGTCGCGCACGGACTCGAAGTCCGTGCCCAGCCCGAGCGGCCCACGGCTCCGCTCGCCGGCCTCGCGGAAGCGCCCCCGGCGCACGGCGACGGCGAGCTTGGACGCGGCGGGCAGATCCGGGTAGACCAGCACCTCCGCCTCCGCGAGCACCCGGTGGTACCACGAGCCCAGTCCGAGCGGGCCGACGGCGCGGGCCGCGGACGCCGGGACGACGTGGCGGCCGCGGCGGCGCCCGACGAGCTCGGCGTCGAGCCGTCCGTCGTCCTCGGAGGGCGTCAGCGCGAGGTCGGGCGGGACCGGCTGACGAACGCGCAGGCGTCCCGCGGTCGGCTCGGCGGGCTGGAGGCGGAGCCGGGCGGGGACGCCGCGTGCGAGCACGGACGGCACGGAGCGGGCGAGCGCGGGCGGCCGGCGGACGGCGAGCGCGTCCACCGCCGCGGCCGTGAGCAGAGCCACCATCCCGAGAACGGCGGCCCAGACGGGGAGGAGGAGGGCCGAAAGCGCGAGCGCTCCGAGCAGCACGGCCGTCCTCGGGGTCGGGCTCACCGGGGAACGGGAACCGCCTGCAGCGCCGCCGCGACCGCGTCGTCGGGCCGGTAGCGCTCGAGTTCGGCCTCCGGCCGGAGCACGAGGCGGTGGCGGAGGACCGGCGGCGCCATCCGGGCGACGTCGTCGGGGGTGACGAACCTCCTCCCGGCCAGGCACGCGGCGGCGCGGGCGGTGGCGAGGAGGTGCACGGCGGCGCGGGGGCTCGCTCCCAGCGAGACGCTCGGGAGCTCGCGCGTCTGGCGGACGACCGCGGCGACGTACTCGACGACCTCGTCGGAGGCCTCGACGGCGTCCACCCGCCCGCGTGCCTCCAGGAGGGCCTCCCTCGCGGCCACGCGCTCGACGTCGTCGATCGTCGCGGGCGCGACGCCGCGGCGCCGCAGCCGCAGCATCGCCACCTCCTCGTCGGCGGAGGGGTAGCCGACGTCGAGCCTGAAGAGGAAGCGGTCGAGCTGGGCCTCAGGGAGCGGGTACGTGCCCTCGTACTCGATCGGGTTCTGCGTCGCGACGACGAGGAAGGGCGAAGGCAGCTCGTGCGGCGTGCCGTCCACCGTCACCTGCGCCTCCTGCATCGCCTCGAGGAGCGCCGCCTGCGTCTTCGGCGGTGTGCGGTTGATCTCGTCGGCGAGGACGACGTGGCTGAAGACCGGTCCCGGTCGGAAGACGAGCTCGCCTCCGCGGAGCGTCATCGTCCCCGTGAGGTCCGAGGGGAGCATGTCGGGCGTGAACTGCACGCGCCGGAAGGAGAGGCCGAGGGTCCGGGCGGCCGCGTTCGCGAGGAGCGTCTTCGCGACGCCGGGCACTCCCTCGACGAGCACGTGGCCGCCGAGCACGACGGCGGCGAGCAGGAGCTCGACGCCGTCCCTCTGTCCGACGACCACCTTGCCGACCTCCGCCGCGACCGCGTCGCGCAGCTCCTTCACTCGCGTCCTCCCCGTCTCGTCGCGCCCGGGCCGCCCTCGAGCCTTGCGAGCGCGCGGCCGAGCGCCATGATGTCGGTCCCGCCCTCGGCCGGGGCGAGCACCGCCCGGATCTCGTCGTCCCGGAGACCCAGGCGGCGCGCGATCGCCTCGAGGTCGGCCGCGCGGCCGGCGGAGGCGCGCTCGAGCCGCCGGCGCACGAGCCCGCGGAGCGGCGCCGTCGCCTCGGCGGGCCGCTTCGTCTTCGCGAGCGTGGCCGCGAGCGACTCCACGTAGTCGCGGCGGGGCGGCGGCAGCGGGCGAGTCGGCGGCTCGGGCGGGCCGAGCCGGCGCCCGCGCGCGAGCATGAAGAGGAGCGCGGCGGCGACGAGCCCGCCGAGCGCCCAGCGCCAGCGCGTGGGGACGGCCGCGAGTCCCGTCGCCGCCTCGTAGCCGTGGACGCTCTCGACGAAGACGACGGGGCGGTCCGCCGGGGCCGCCAGCGCGAGCCCGAAGGCGGCGTTGTCGGCCTCGTCGAGCAGCCGGTTCTGGAGGGGCGAGGCGTCGGCGAGGAGGACGATCCGGCCCCCGCCGGGCGTGGCGACGGCCGCGAGGCTGGCCGCGCCGTCGCCGAGGACGGGGAGCGCCTCACCGGTCCCCCGCCACGAGCCCCCGCCGGCGGCCTCGACGGAGCCGACGCCGGCCAGCTCGGGGGCCGGGGCGAGCGGCCGGACGCGCGCCGGCGCGGCCGCCGACCACCGGGGCGGGTCGTCGAGGAGCGACCGGAGCCAGGCGCCCGGCGCCGCCCCGCCCGCGACGACCGTCCCGCCCGTTTCGACGAAGCGGCGGAGGGCGGCGACGTCCTCGTCGGCGGCGGAGGCCGGGTCGAGCAGGACGACGACGCTCCGGCGGCCGAGGTCGGCCTCGGCCGGCGGCTCGCGCAGCCGCGAGACGGGGTGGCCCGCCTGCTCGAGGAGCTCCGCGTACGCGGCCAGCCCCTCGGTCGAGGTGGCGTACGAGGAGGACGGCGGCCCGCTCGGGGCGCCCGTCACGCGGTCGACCGCGAGCGCGACGACGTTCCAGAGGACGACGCCCGCGGCGACGACTGCGACCGCGCGCCACCCGGCGCGGCTCACGCGGCGCGAGCCTCCGCGAGCACCCTCGGCCAGCCTTCGCGCGAGGCCTGGACGTCCTCCGGCCCGGCCGGGCGGCCGCCGTAGACGACCTCGTCGAACGTCCCGGCGAGCCGCTCGAACTCCGCCGAGCCGAGGCGGCGCGCGATCTCCCCGCTCGTCAGCGACTCGCGGAACGGGATCGCGCGGGCGCGCTCGAGGCGCAGGAGACCGGCGCCGAAGCGCAGGCGCAGAGCCTCCCCGAGCTCGCCTCGCTCCTCGGCCTCGTCGGCCCGGCGCTCGAGCTCGGCCGGGTCGAGCCGGCGACCCCGACCTCCCCGAGCGGCTCCCTCGACGGAGTATCCGCCCCGCCGGCGCACCAGCCGGACGGAGACGAGCGCGGCCGCCCCGACGACGAGCGCCCCGAGAAGCGCCCAGACGGTGCGTCCGCCGCCGGGCAGACGTTCCGCCAGCCCGTCGTAGAGCGCCTCCAGGCGCTCCCCCAGCCACTCGAGCGCGCCGCGGAAGGGCCGGGGCGTGTCGGGCTCGCGGTAGCGGCCCGCGGCGAGGATGTCGGCCGCGTCCTCGCGCGCGCCCCGCGCGTCGACGCGGCCGACCGCCCGGCTGTCGGCCAGGGTCTCCAGCCGCTCGGCGACGTCGGCGGCCTCGCCGACGAGCGCCGAGCGGAGGTCGACCGGGCGGCCGTCCACCGAGTCGATCGCCCGGAGCTCGGCGAGCGCGGCCGGGTCCCGGCCCGCGCGCTCGGCGAGGTCGCGAACCTCGGCGAGGGTGGCGTCGGCCGCAACGGCCGGAGCGACAACGGCGCCCAGCCCGGCCGCCAGCGCCAGGACCGGAACGGCGAGGCGCCGCAGGCTCACCCCTCGCCGCGGTCGCCGGACGGCTTCCATCCCGGCGGAGGCGGCCAGTACGGGGGCTGCTCGCCGCCGGCTGCCGGGCCGGCCAGCGGCGACGCGGGAAGCGGGGGGCGCTCCCACCCGGGCCGCGGGGCGACGCCGATCCGCTCGGCGAGGAGCTGGAGGTCGAAGCCCTCCTTGCGGACGCGCAGATCGAAGTAGACGACGGCCACGAAGGCGGCGGTGAACGGCGTCGTGAGGACGGTTGCGATCGTGCTGGCGGCGGCGTCGAGCGCCACCGCGCCCAGCTCGCCGTCGCCGACGTCGGTGAGGAGCAGACCGCCCAGGAGCCCGCCGACGACGCCGGAGACGATCCCGGCGAGGATCGTCCCGAGGAGCAGGATCCCGAACGTCGGCCACCAGCGGCCCCTCACGAGGCGGCGCGAGCGGCCGAGCGCGCGCCGACCCTTCACGCCCTCGGTCAGGAGCGCCGGGACGGCGACCGCGAAGGAGACCCAGAGCCAGATCGCCGGGATGACGAGGAGGAGGAGCCCGAGCGCCGTCAGGACCGTCCCGAGCACCGTCACCCAGAGAACCGAGTGGATCCGCCTGGCGGCGAACCCGAGCGACGTCCGCCAGCGGGACGGCTCGCCGACGTAGGCGTCGGCGACCGCCTTGAAGCACGCCGCCGTGGCGAGCGTCGTCGCGAGGAACGTGAGAACGATCCCGACCGCGGTCGCCGAGAGCTGGATCCAGAGCTCGTCCGTGTCGAGCGGCTCGCCGGGCGCCGGGCCGAGAAACCCTCCCTGCTCGTAGTCGGGGACGGCCGAGAGGTAGACGAGGCTGACGAGCAGCTGGACGGGCGCGACGACGAGGACGACCAGGCCGAGCAGCGTCGCCGCGTTCCGCCAGTAGATCTTGATCGCGACGTCGAGGACCTCGCCGACCGAGAGCGGGCGCAGATCGACCGCCTGCACGGCCGCACGATACTAGGTCGGCCGGAGGCGCAGGTTTGGACATGCGGGCCAGGTCCGGCACCGCCGTTGGGCCGCCGCTTCGGGGTTGTTGCCAACCTCGCCCGCGGCTACGCTGGCCGTACTGTCGGATTCGCGGAGGTCCCCATGAGCGTTGCCGTGTCCCAGCACAAGAACTTCGTCGGGGGTGAATGGGTCGACGCCGCGGAGGGCGGCACGGCCGAGATCCTGAACCCGGCGACCGGCGAGACGATCGCCGAGGTGCCCCAGGGCACCCAGGCCGACGTCGACCGCGCCGTCACGGCGGCGACGGCCGCGCTGCCCGAGTGGCTCGAGACGACGCCGCAGGAGCGCTCGGAGATGCTCCTCAAGCTCGCCGACGCGATCGAGCAGCATGCCGACGAGCTGGCGCAGGTCGAGTCGCAGAACGTCGGCAAGCCCCTCTCCTACGCGAAGGACGAGATGCCCGTCTCGGCGGACAACATCCGCTTCTTCGCCGGGGCGGCGCGCACGCTCGAGGGGCGGGCGGCCGGGGAGTACATGCGCGGCTACACGTCCATGATCCGGCGCGAGCCGATCGGAGTCGTGGGCCAGATCGCGCCCTGGAACTACCCGCTCATGATGGCCGTCTGGAAGATCGCGCCCGCGCTCGCGGCGGGCAACGCGTGCGTCCTCAAGCCGTCGGAGCAGACGCCGCTCACGACGCTCATGCTCGCCGAGTACGCCGCCGAGATCTTCCCGCCCGGCGTCCTCAACGTCATCACGGGCGACGGGGAGCCGGTCGGCGCCGGGATCGTCCGCCACCCGGACGTGCGGATGGTCTCGCTCACCGGCGACGTCGCCACGGGCAAGGAGGTCGCGCGGGCCGCGGCCGACACGCTCAAGCGCGTGCACCTGGAGCTGGGCGGCAAGGCGCCCGTCATCGTCTTCGACGACGCCGACCCCGCCGCCGTCGCCGAGGGCATCAAGATCGCGGGCTACTGGAACTCCGGGCAGGACTGCACGGCCGCCTCGCGCGTCGTC
>DATAAQ010000116.1:0-2982 GCA_036260055.1 Gaiellaceae bacterium
CGCGCGCTCGCGGAGCTCGCGCGCATCGGGCAGGCGAGCGGGAGCCCGACGATCGAAGTGGGCGTGCAGGAGAACCAGGTCGTCTTCGGGGTCGACGGCGTGTGGCTGACTGCCCGCCGGATCGACGGCCAGTTCCCCAACTACAAGCAGCTCCTCCCCGAGCAGTTCGAGGCCGAGGTCCAGCTCCCGCGCGAGGAGCTCCTCGACGTCGTTCGCCGCACGGGCCTGCTCGCGCAGCGCAAGTCCCCGCTCCGCCTCCGCTTCGAGGAGGGTGAGCTTACGGTCTCGGCACAGACGCAGGACGTCGGGGAGGCGCGCGAGTCTCTGCCCGTCGGCTACGGCGGCGAAGCGATGGAGATCGGGTTCAACGCCGACTTCCTCCGCGACGGGCTCGAGTCGGTCGCCGACGAGACGGTCCGGCTGAAGCTCATCAGCCCTCTCCGCCCCGGCCTCCTCCACGGCGAGAGCGACGACTTCCTCTACCTGATCATGCCGATCAGGCTCGCCGGCTGATCGTCGGGCGCGCCTCGCTCCGGACGTTCCGCTCGTACGTCGAGCTCGATCTCCCGCTCGAGCCGGGCCTCGTGCTCGTGACGGGTGCGAACGGCGCCGGGAAGACGAACCTCCTCGAGGCGCTCCACGTGGGGAGCCAGGGCTTCTCCCCGCGGACGCGCGCGGAGCCGCGACTCGTCCGCCTCGGCGAGGCGGCCGCCCGCGTCGGCCTGGCCGGATCCGAAGGCGGCGCACCCGTCGAGACCGAGGTGACGATCGTTCCCCGCGAGGGCAAGCGGATCCGTCTGAACGGCGCCGCGCTGGCCAGTGCGGAGACACTGCGGACGCGCCTCGCAGCGCTCGTCTTCACGCCGGACCGCCTCGCGGTCGTCAAGGGCGGCCCGCTCGTCCGCCGAACGTACGTCGACCGGATGCTCGGCCGGGTGTTCCCCGCGCAGGCCCTCCTCCCGTCCGAGTACGCGCGCGCTCTCGCCCAGCGGAACGAGGCCCTCCGGCGAACGAGGGCGGGAAGCTCGAGCCCGGAGGCCGTCGAACCGTGGACGCACCGGCTCGTCGAGCTGGGGAGCGACCTCGACGCGGCCCGCGGGAGGCTCGTATCCGCCCTCGCGCCGGGCTTCCGCGCACACGCCGCGGCCCTCGGCCTGGCTCAGGCCTCCCTCGTGTACGAGGAGCGAGGCCTGGCGCTCGAGGAGCTCGAGCGGCGGCTCCCCCGCGACCTCGAGCGAGGGACGACGGGCGCGGGCCCGCATCTCCGCGACGTCGAGATTCGCTCCGGCGAGCGTGAGCTGCGGGGATTCGGCTCCCAGGGAGAGCAGCGCGTCGCCGTCCTCGCGCTCCTGCTCGCCGAGGCGGCGCTGCTCGCGGAGCGGCGACCGAGCCCGCCGCTCCTCCTCCTCGACGACGTGCTCAGCGAGCTCGACAGGCAACGGCGAGCGTCGCTCCTCGCCAGGCTGCCCGCGGCCGGGCAGGCCGTGCTCACCTCGACGAGCCCCGACGCTCTTCCCGCCGGCGCCGAGCCCTCGCTCGTCGTCCGCGTCCGCCGCGAGGGGGATGCCAGCGTGGCGCAGGCCGGATGATGGAACCGCTCGGCGAGGACGTCCGGCGGGAGCTCGGTCGCTTCGGCCCGCAGGCGCGCCTCGGCGAGCTCGTCGCGGCGTGGCCGGGCGCGGTGGGTCCCGCGATCGCAGCGAACGCCTGGCCCGCCCGGATCGCCCGCGACGGCGTCGTCCACGTCGCGACGAGCTCGAGCGCGTGGGCGTTCGAGCTCGCCCAGCTCGAGGCGGCAGTGCGGGCGAAGCTGGCGGAGCGGCTCGAGGGCGACCCGCCAACCGCCCTCCGCTTCGCGCCGGGCCACCTTCCCGAGGCCGGCCCGGAAAGTGTCGGGGCTTCGAAACGGAAGGTGCCGAGACCGTCGCCGGACGACGTCGCCGAGGCCGCCCGACTGGCCGCCGAGATCGAGGATCCCACGCTCAGGGAGGCCGTCGCGCGGGCCGCCGCCGCCAGCCTGGCGGTCGGCGCCGAACGATCCTCCGACAGGCGGATCTGATAAACTCCGACGTAGACAAAATCCCCTCGCGAGCAGGGATTTTTTTATGGCGAAGAGCAGCTACGGTGCCAAGGACATCACGGTTCTCGAGGGCCTCGAGCCCGTCCGCAAGCGACCCGGGATGTACATCGGGTCGACGGGCGCCCGCGGCCTGCACCACCTCGTCTACGAGGTTGTGGACAACTCCGTGGACGAGGCGATCGCCGGCCACGCGAACAAGGTCAGCGTCACCCTCCACCCCGACAACAGCGTCACCGTCGTCGACGACGGCCGCGGGATCCCGGTCGAGTAGCACCCGAAGCTGCGCAAGCCCGCGGCCGAGGTCGTCCTCACCACCCTCCACGCCGGCGGCAAGTTCGGAGACGGCGGCGGCTACAAGGTGTCGGGCGGGCTCCACGGCGTCGGCGTCTCCGTCGTCAACGCGCTCTCCGAGCGCCTCGACCTCGAGATCTGGCGCGACGGCAACGTCTGGGAGCAGAGCTACGAGCGCGGCAAGCCCGTCGCCAAGTTCAAGAAGGGCCGCGCGGTGAAGAGCACCGGGACGACGATCCGGTTCGTCCCCGACACCGAGATCTTCGAGGACATCGAGTTCGACTTCGACATCCTCGCCGAGCGCCTCCGCGAGACGGCGTTCCTCACCCGCGGGCTCAAGGTCGAGCTGATCGACGAGCGGGGTGAGGGCGAGAAGGTGGAGTTCCAGTACCGGGGCGGGATCGCCGACTTCGTCAAGCACCTGAACGAGCAGAAGGACCCGCTCCACCGGAAGATCATCTACCTCGAGGGCGAGACCAAGGAGGGCCAGGTCGAGGTGGCGCTGCAGTGGAACTCCTCCTACCAGGAGTCCACGTTCAGCTTCGCAAACAACATCAACACCCACGAGGGCGGCACTCACCTCTCCGGCTTCCGGTCGGCGCTGACGCGGA
>DATAAQ010000117.1:0-7180 GCA_036260055.1 Gaiellaceae bacterium
CCCGCCGAGGCTCCCGCCCCGAGCGCGGCGACCGCGACGACGAGGACGAGCACCGGGGCGAGGCCCCGCGCGAGGGGGTAGACGAGCGAGAGCTCGGCGCGGAGATACGCCGCGGCCAGCAGGACGAAGTAGACGAGGTGCACGGCTGCGCTCCCGCCCATGTACGGCCAGGCGCGGGCGTCGACCTCCCACACGGCGGCGGCGACGGGCGCGAAGGCGACGACCGCAACCACGAGGGCGACGGCCGTCGCCGCCTCCGGGTCGCGCGCCCGTGCGAGGAGGAGATTCCAGAGCGCGTGCACGAAGGCGGCGGCGAGCGCGAGGAGGAGGGCGGCCGCGGACACGCGCGTAGTCTCTCGCCGGGACGGGCGGGTAGGCGGCGCGGCCGGCGCGCACTATGATCGACACGTCGCACGGAGCGCACAGCACGGGGTCCGGGAGGAGAAGCTCTGACGGAGCGACCGAACATCGTCCTCGTCGTCTCCGACACGTTCCGCCGCGACCACGCCGGCGCGTACGGAAACGCGGGGATCCGGACGCCGAACCTCGACCGCCTCGCCGCGGAGTCGGTCGTCTTCGACCACCACGTCGTCTCCTCCTTTCCGACCATGCCGGCGCGGGCGGACCTCCTGACGGGGCGGTTCGCGTACACGTTCATGGGCTGGGAGCCGCTTCCCGCGGGGCTCGAGACGCTTCCGGGCCTCCTCTCCGCGGCCGGCTACCTCACGATGGGGGTCGTCGACACGCCGTTCCTCGTCCGCAACGGCTACGGCTACGACCGCGGCTTCGACGACTTCATCTGGGTCCGCGGCCAGGGTGACGACACCCGGCCGCACGAGCGGTCCGACGCGCGGCTGACCTGGGTCTCCGAGGCCGATCGACTCGTCGCGCGCACGATGACCGCCGCGGAGGGCTGGCTCGAGCGCCACTACCGGGAGCCGTTCTTCCTCTACGTCGACACCTGGGACCCGCACGAGCCCTGGGACGCCCCCGACTACTACGCTGCCCTCTACAAGCCCGACTACGACGGCCGCCACATCTACCCGTGCTACGGGAAGTGGCGGGAGCACGGTCTGACGGAGGAGGACATGGAGACCGTGCGGGCGACGTACTGCGGCGAGGTCACGATGGTCGACCGCTGGCTCGGCAGGCTCCTGGAGAAGCTGGACGTCCTCGGCCTGCGCGACCGCACCTACGTCTTCTTCACCTCGGATCACGGGTTCTTCTTCGGGGAGCACGACTACTTCGGGAAGGCGGAGTGGTTCCACGATCCCGGCGCCGTGGTCGCCGCCGGGGCGGACGTGCCGGAGTGGCTGCCGGAGTCGTGGCTCCTCACGATCGGCTGGTCGCCGCTCTACCAGGAGCTCACGCGCGTGCCGCTCATCGTCCGCGGGCCGGGGCTCGAGCCCGGGCGGCGGACGGCTCTCACGACCGCGCCGGACATTCCGTCCACGATCCTCGACCTGGCCGGCGCCGCACCGGCGGCCGCGATGGACGGACGTTCGTTCCGCGACGTCCTCGCCGACGGCGGCGACGAGCACCGCCCTTTCGTGATCAGCTCCTGGCCGCTCTACTTCGCCGAGGGCGAGATGACCTCGGCGGTCGACTCCCGACCGCGACGGATCGCGAGCTACATGCCGCTGACGGCGACGACGCAGACCCGCTCGCTCATCCTCGGCGGTGCGGACGAGGAGCCGGAGCTCTACGACCTGGACGCCGACCCGCGCGAGAGCGTGAACCTGTGGCGCGACCGGTCCGACGAGGGGTTGCAGCTGGCCGCCGAGGCCGTCGCCTTCCTCGAGGAGCACGGGACGCCGGAGCGCTACCTCGAGCCGCGCCGCTCCGCGCTCCGGGGATTCACCCGGTCGTAGCCGCCCTCTTTACTTCCAGGCCGCCCCGTGAGACGATCGCTCGTGTTGCGGCATGCGCAACAAAGTGCAGACGGTCGACCGGGCCCTTCAGATTCTCGAGTCCTTCGAGGATGAGGCCGAAGCGCGCGGAGTGAGCGAGCTGGCGACCCGGCTGGGGGTTCACCGGAGCACGGCCTCCAGGCTCGTCGCGACGCTGGAGGGGAGGGGGTTCCTGGAGCGGGTCCCGGGCAGCGAGGTCGTCCGGCTCGGCCCCCGGCTCGGGAGGCTCGGGCTGCTCGCCTCCCGCCATCGCGACCTCACGGAGCTCGCCCGCCGTCCGATGGAGTCGCTGGCCGAGCGAACGGGGGAAACCGTGACGCTCGCGATCCGTGACGGCGACGAGACGATCACGATTCGCCAGGTCGACGCGCGCTACGTCGTCGGCGTGAAGAACTGGGTCGGCCGCCGAGCTCCGCTCCACTGCACGTCGGACGGCAAGGTCCTGCTCGCGTTCGGCAACGGCGGCGTCTCGGCAGGGCAGTTGCGCGCCCTGACCGCGCGCACGATCGTGACGAGGACGGCGCTCGCTGACCAGCTGGTGGAGATCAGGCGGCGAGGATGGGCGACCGCGCTCGAGGAGTTCGAGGAAGGGCTCCACGGCGTCGCCGCGCCGGTGCTCGACGGGGCGGGCGGATGCAGGGCGGCTCTGAGCGTCTCCGGCCCCGCCTACAGGATCCCCGCCGACGCCCTGCCCGGCCTCGCCGCCGAGTGCGCCCGCGCCGCAGACCAGATCGGCTCCCTGCTCGTAACGACGAGCGACGGTGTCTAGGAGAGGAGGAGGAGTGTCCAGCGAGGAATTCTTCGATCTCATCACCCGGAGGCAGCTGCTCAAGCGGGGCGCCGGCTTCGCCGCCGGCGTCAGCGTCGTCGGCCTCGCCGCGGCCTGCGGAGGCGACGAGGAGGGCGCGGCCACCGGCGCCGAGGAGCAGGCGGAGGGAGAGCCGAGGCGGGGAGGGATCCTCCAGATCTCGTTCAGCGACTCGAGCACCGACGAGAGCCTCGACCCGGCCATCTCGGAGCTCAACAACGACTCCTTCTACACCGGGCAGATCTACGAGGGCCTCACGGTCTCCAACCTCGAGTGGGAGCCCCAGCCGGTTCTCGCCGAGAGCTGGGAGCCGAACGAGGACGCGACCGAGTGGACCTTCACCCTCCGGCAGGGCGTGACCTTCCACGACGGGACGCCCCTCACGTCGAAGGACGCCGCCTACTCCATCGGCCGGCTGCTCGACGAGGAGCTCGGCTCGCCGCTGTTCTCCCGCCTCGAGCCCAGCCTCGATCCGGACGGCATCAACACTCCCGACGACGGGACGCTCGTGCTGCGGCTGAAGCGGCCCGACTCGCTCATGCCCCTCGCGCTCAGCGCGCGCCACGCCATGATCGTCAAGGACGGGACGAGCGAGTTCAGCGTCCAGACGGCGATCGGGACGGGCCCGTTCAAGGTCAAGTCCTTCCGCCCCGGCCAGAGCTGGGAGCTCGAGCGGAACGACAACTACTGGGAGGCCGGCGTGCCGTATCTCGACGGCCTCCGCGGCGTCGTCATCGGCGAGCAGTCGACGAAGGTCCAGTCGGTCACCGCCGGGCAGGCGCACATCGCCGACCCGATCGACTACTCGGCAGCCTCGACGGTCCAGGGCAGCTCGGCGGCCGAGCTCCTCGAGTTCAAGGGCTCCACGTACCTCCTCGTCGCCATGGACCAGACGAAGGAGCCGTTCACGGACGAGCGCGTCGTCGATGCGATCAAGATGGCCGTCGACCGCGAGCGGGTCCTCCAGGCCGTCTTCCAGGGCTACGGGGACGTCAGCGCCGACGTGCCCGTGCCGCCGACGGACGCCTTCTACCCGCCGGATCTCGACCCGGCGCAGGACATCGAGGGCGCAAGGGCGCTCCTGGCCGAGGCCGGGTATCCCGACGGGCTCGATCTCGAGCTCTTCACCTCGGCGTCCTACGGCGGCATGGTCGACATCGCCGTCGCCTTCCAGCAGGTCGTCGAGCCGGCCGGCATCCGCGTGAAGATCAACCAGTGGTCCCCGGACACGTACTGGGACCAGGTCTGGCTCGTGAAGCCGATGTACGTCTCCTACTACACGCGCCGCCACCCCAACGAGATCCTCTCGGTGACGTACGCGTCGAACGCGCCGTGGAACGAGTGCAAGCTCAAGAACCAGACGCTCGACGACCTGCTCGCCGAGGGCCTCCGGACGACAGATCCCGAGGAGCAGAAGACGATCTACCAGGACGCCCTGCGGGAGGTGGCGGACAAGCACGGAACCTCCATCCCGGCATTCGTCAGCAAGCTCTGGGTGAAGAAGACGAACGTGAGAGGCGAGGAGCTCGAGCTCTCCCGCGGGATGCTGATGCGGAAGGCGTTCCTGGCGTAGCGCCCGGTGGCCGAGCCCGAGCGCCCCATCCCGGTCGGCGAGGCGCCGGCCGCCGCGGCTCCCCCGATGAGCCCGGCGCCGGCGCCCGCGCCGACGCCCGAGCCCGCCCGGGTGCGCACCCGCTACGCGCGGCTCGAGTCGGTCGTCCGGCAGCTGGGCGCGGCGCTCCTGACGCTCTTCGTCATCTCGATCGTCACGTTCGCCGCCACCAACATCAAGGATCCCGTGGACGTGGCACGCGGGGCGCTCGGCCGGGAGGCGACGGACGAGCAGCTCGAGGCGTACGTCCGGGCGAACGACCTCGACGAGCCGGTCTACGTCCGCTACACGAGCTGGCTCGGGGACTTCGTCCGGGGCGACTGGGGCACCTCGCCGGTGACCGGCCGCGAGGTGCGGGAGGAGGTCCTGCCCCGCCTGGAGAAGACGCTCCTCCTCTCCATCGTCTCCCTCCTGGTCGCCCTCCCGCTCTCGATCGCCCTCGGGCTCTTCATGGCGAGACGCGTCGGCACGTGGAGCGACCTCTCTCTCCTCATCGGCACCGTGGTGTTCGCCGCGCTCCCCGAGTTCGTCGTCGGGATCGGCCTGCTCATGCTGTTCGCCGTCCAGCTCGGCTGGCTCCCGGTCGACTCGACCGCGCTCTCCTTCGGGACGACGGCCGAGCAGGCGAAGGCGTACGTCCTGCCCGCGTTGACGCTCGTGATCGCGATGGTGCCGTACATCGCCCGCATCGCCCGCGGCGCCGTCCGCGAGGCCCTCGCCGCCCCGTACACGCAGGCGGCGCTCCTGCGGGGCCTCCCGCGGCGAACCGTCGTCTGGGATCACGCGATGCGGAACGCGTCCGTGCCGCTCGTCAACGCCGTCGCCATCAACCTGGTCTATCTCCTCTCCGGCGTGATCGTCGTCGAGAATGTCTTCGCCTTCCCGGGGATCGGGCAGGCGCTCGTCCAGGCGATCGGCGGCGGCGACACGATCACGGTGCAGGCGATCGCGCTCGTCATGGGAGCGATGTTCATCGCCATCTCCCTCGTCGCCGACCTGCTCGTCGTCTACTTCAACCCGCGCCTGAAGGCGGCCACCGCGTGACGACCGCCGCCGCCGACGTCCCGGCCCTCGAGAGCCTGGAGGAGGAGGGTGGCCCGCCGTCCGCGTGGCGCACCGTCGTCGGCTCGGTCGAGGGGCGAATCGGCCTCGTCGTCGGGGCGCTCATGCTGGGCGTCATCGCCTTCGGCCGCTTCTTCGCCCCGTACTCACCGAACGAGATCGGGGTGGGCGTGCAGACGACGGGGCCCTCCGCCGACCACCTCTTCGGCACGGACAATCTCGGGCGCGACGTCTTCAGCCGCTTCCTCGTCGGGGGGGACACCATCCTCCTCGTCCCCCTCGCCGCCGTGACGCTCGCCTTCGTCGTCGGCGGCGGGCTCGGCATGCTCGGCGCGTACACGCGCGGCGCCGTCGACGCGCTCATCACGCGGACGTTCGACCTCCTCCTGACCCTGCCGCCGCTCCTCCTCGTGCTCGTCATCATCGCCGGCCTGGGGACGTCGAGCGTCGTCCTCGTCGTCACCGTCGCGCTCGTCTTCCTGCCGCGGATGGGCCGGGTCGTTCGCGGGGCGACGCAGGCCGTCGTGACGAACGACTACGTCGCCGCCGCCCAGGCGCGCGGCGAGCGCACGCACGCGATCCTCGTCCGCGAGGTGCTGCCGAACATCGCCGCGCCGGCGATCGCCGACTTCGCGCTGCGGATCACCTACGCGGTCATCTTCGTCGCGACCCTCAACTTCCTCGGACTCGGCGCCCAGCCGCCCGAGCCGGACTGGGGCCTCATGGTCGCCGAGTCGCGCAACTTCCTCTCGGTGCAGCCGTGGGCGACGTTGATGCCGGCGGCCGGGATCGCCGCGCTCTCGATCTCCTTCAACCTGATCGCGGACGCGCTCACGCGCCACCTCACGCGTGAGGCGGCGCGGGGGGTGGTGCCCGTCTGATGTCGCAGGCCGCCCTCCACATCCGCGACCTGACGGTCGGCTACGCGAGGCCCGACGGCGACGTGAACGAGGTCGTCTGGAACGTCTCGCTGGCCCTCGAGCCGGGCACGATCACGGGCCTCGCCGGCGAGTCGGGCTGCGGCAAGTCGACGACGGCGCTCGCCGCGATCGGCTACCGCTCGCCCGGGACGCGGATCCTCGGGGGTACGTCCCTCCTGGACGGCGTCGACCTGCTGAAGGTCGACACCCGCCGGCTGCGCACGATCTGGGGCCGCCACGTCTCGTACGTCGCCCAGAGCGCCACGACGGCTCTCAACCCGGCCATCCCGGTCGGCCGCCAGCTCGCCCAGCCGCTGGCCGTGCACATGGGCCTCCGCGGCGCGGCCCTGCGGCGCCGACAGGTGACGCTCCTGGAGGAGATGGGCCTCCCCGACCCGGAAGCGGCCCTCTCGCGCTATCCGTTCCAGTTCTCGGGCGGCCAGCAGCAGCGGATCGCCATCGCCATCGCCCTCTCGTGCACCCCCAGGGTGCTCCTCCTCGACGAGCCGACCACGGGCCTCGACGTCACGACGCAGGCCCGGATCTCCACCCTCCTGCGCTCGCTCGTGAGCGAGTGGGGCGTCGCCACGCTCTACGTCAGCCACGACCTCGCGCTCCTCGGCACGATCGCCGACCGCCTCGCGGTCATGTACGCGGGCGAGGTGATCGAGGAAGCGGCCGCAATCGCGGTCGCGAGCAGGCCCCGCCACCCGTACACGCAGGCGCTCATCGCCGCGGTTCCGAGCGCGCACCTCGGGCGCGCCGTCGCGGGGATCCCGGGGCGCCCGCCGGCGAAGGTCGTGCGCGACAGCTGCTCCTTCGCGCCGCGCTGCCCGCACGTCGTCGACGCCTGCACGGTGGACCACGT
>DATAAQ010000118.1:0-8464 GCA_036260055.1 Gaiellaceae bacterium
GCCGATGGCGGGGGTGAGCGTGCAGGCGTTCAGGCGGCAGGGCCGCCGCTTCGGCGCCGGCCTCGTCTGCTCCGAGATGGTGAGCTGCGCGGGGCTCTCGCACGGGAACGAGCGCACGCTCGGGTACTTGCGCATCGGCCGCGACGAGCGGCCGCTCGCGGTGCAGATCTTCGGCTCCGAGCCGGGAATGATGGCGGAAGCCGCGCGGATGGTCGAGGACGCCGGCGCGGACCTGGTCGACATCAACTTCGGCTGCCCAGTCCGCAAGGTGACGAAGACGGGCGCCGGGGCGACGCTCCTCGAGGATCCCGACCGCGCCTGCCGGATCGTCGACGCCGTCGCGAACGCGGTGGACGTCCCGGTCACCGTGAAGATGCGGCGCGGCCTCCTCGACGGCTCGCGCTCGGCGCTCTCGGTCGGTCCCCGGCTCGTCGAGGCGGGCGCCGCCTCGCTCACCCTGCACCCGCGCTCGGCGAAGCAGATGTACACCGGCGCCGCCGACCACTCGCTGACGGCCGAGCTCGTCGACCTCGTGGACGTCCCCGTCGTCGCCTCGGGCGACATCACGTCGCGCGGGCGCGCCCGCGCGGTGCTCGAGGAGACCGGGGCAGCCGCGGTGATGGTCGGACGGGCCGCGCAGGGGAACCCGTGGGCAATCGGCGAGATCGCGGGCCGGCTCGACGGGGCGCCGTTGCGCGAGGAGGTCGTCGCCGAGCTCGTGCTCTTCCTGCGCGCGACGGTCGACGAGCTGGGCGAGCGGCGGGCGACCGGCTTCCTGAAGAAGTTCTACGGGTGGTACCTGGGGCGCGGGCGCTTTCCGCGGCCGTTCAAGCAGGAGCTCGTGCGCCTGGAGACGCTCGCGGAGGTCGAGGCGCGGCTCTTCGCGGCCGCGCCCGGTGCGGCGGAGGTGCTCGCCCGCCTGGAGGGCGACCTCCCGTCGGACGACGACGTCCTCCTCGAACTGCCGATCTCCGCGTACGGCGGCGGCTAGGACCTCTCGAGATCCCGGCGTCTCCTTCGGCCGCAGAGCCGGAGGACGAAGCGAAGGAGCGGTGTCGCGCCGCCGCCCACCGGCCTCACGACCCGCCGCCCTGGTCGCGGGCCGGGCCGTAAACCTCGGCCAGCTATAACTCGCGTATGGCGGTTGCGACAGGCGAGCGAAGGATCGTCTCCGTCCTCGTGGCCGACGTCGCCGGCTCGACGGCGATCGGCGAGAAGCTCGGGCCGGAGCGCTCGAAGTTCCTGATCGACGAGGTCATGCGGATCATGATGGAGCAGGTCCGGCGGTTCGAGGGCACCGTCGCCCAGCTCGTCGGCGACGAGCTGCTCGCGTTCTTCGGCGCGCCCGTCGCGCACGAGGACGACTCGGAGCGGGCGGTCCGCGCGGCGCTGGCGATCCAGCGGGCGCTCGCGCAGTATGCACACGACGTCAGGGCCGCCTACGGCGTCGACCTCTCGGTGCGCATCGGCGTCCACACCGGGCCGGTCGTCGTCGGTGTGCAGCGCGACGGCGACGACTCGTACGACCCCTGGAACGCCCTCGGCGACACCGTCAACGTCGCCTCGCGGCTGCAGGAGATCGCGGGCGAGGGCGGCGTCGTCATCGGGCCGACGACGAAGCGCCAGGTGGAGACGTGCTTCGAGCTCGAGGAGCTCGGCGAGCGGGAGCTCAAGGGCGTCAGCGGGCCCGTCGAGACGTTCCGGGTCACCCGCCTGCTCGAGTCGGAGCCCGCTCCTCCCAGCCTGCCCCTCGTCGGGCGCGAGTTCGAGGTGACCGTGCTCGAGCGGACGATGGACGCGCTCGTGGACGGCCGCGGCGCGATCGTCTCCGTGATGGGCGAGCCCGGCATCGGGAAGACTCGGCTCGTCTGGGAGGTGCGCGAGCGCTATCGCGAGCGCGTGCGCTTCATCGAGGCGCGCGGCGTCTCCTACGCGCGCACGTTCCCGTACTGGCCGATCCGCGACCTCCTCCGCGAGTGGCTGGGCGTCGGGGCCTCGACGCCCGAGGCGCGCGTCCGGCTGGAGCTGAAGGCCGAGCTGGCGCACATCTTCGGCCACGAGGAGGCCGAGGAGGCATACCCCTTCTTCGCCAGCCTGCTCGGGCTGGCGCTCGAGCCGGAGGCCGCCCAGGCGATCCGGGAGCTGAACCGCGAGTCGATCCAGACGCGCACGTTCGAGGTCTTCTTCGAGTTCGTCTGCAAGCTCGCCGAGGAACGGCCCGTCTGCCTCGTCTTCGAGGACCTGCACTGGGCCGACGACGCGACGCTGGAGCTGCTCGAGTCCATCCTCGGGGTGACCGAGGAGTCGGCGGTGGCGCTCTTCTTCCTCTACCGGAGCGAGCGGGAACTCGGCTCCTGGCGGCTGGGCGAGCTCGCGCGCCAACGTTACCCCCACCGCTACCGCGAGGTCGAGGTGCGGCCGCTCCCGGCGGACTCCTCCCGCGCGCTCGTCGGGAACGCGGCCGAGGGCGAGATCCCCGACTCGGTCGCCGAGCTCCTCGCCGAGCGTTCCGGAGGCAACCCCTTCTTCCTCGAGGAGGCGTTCCGCGACCTCGTCGAGCGCGGGGCGCTTCGCCGCGACAACGGAAGCTGGCAGCTGGCCGTCGGCGAGGACGAGCTCGCCGTCCCCGCCCTCGTGCAGGGAGCCCTCCAGGCGCGGCTCGACCGCCTCGACCCCGGCGCCCGCGACGTCCTCTCCGTCGCCGCGGTCATCGGGCGCACGTTCGGGCTTCCGCTGCTCGAGAAGCTCGCGTCGCGCGAGCAGCTCATCCCAGCGCTGACCGAGCTCCAGCGCCTCGACCTCATCGTCGAGAAGCGGCGCCGCCCCAATCCCGAGTACCGCTTCCGGCACGGTCTGGTCCAGGAGGTCGCCTACGCGAGCCTCGTGGAGACCAAGCGCCGGAAGCTCCACAGGCGGGTCGGCGAGGCGCTCGAGGAGATCTACCGGGAGTCGCCCGAGGAGACGTACGGCCTGCTCGCCCGGCACTTCAGCGAGGCGGACGCACCCGAGAAGGCGGTCGAGTACCTGCTCAAGGCCGGCGACGCCGCCCGGGCCGTCTACGCGGACCGGGAGGCGCTCGAGCACTACAAGAAGGCGCGTGTCTTCCTCGCCCGGATCGGGGACGAGCGGCGGTCGCGCGACACGCTCTTCAAGATGGCGCTCGCCTACCACCTGGCCTTCGACTTCGAGAACGCGGAGGAGATGTACGACGAGGCGTTCTCCTGCAAGGCGGAGGAGCCGCCGAGGCCCCAGCCGACCGAGCGGATCGAGACCTCGATGCACCGGCCGAGCGAGATCGCCCCGGACGAGGTGTACTCGACGGAGGGAGGGCAGATCGTGGAGCACCTGTTCCGCGGCCTCCTCCTCGTCGACCGCGAGCTCAACGTCGTCCCCGCGATGGCCGACAACATGCGCGTCTCGAGCGACGGGCTCACGTATCTCTTCCGCCTTCGCGAGGGAGCCCGCTGGAGCGACGGCGAGCCGCTCACGGCGGAAGACTTCGCCTTCGCGTGGCGGAGCATGCGCGAGGAGCAGTCGCGCACGGCCTTCCTCATGGAGGACGTGGAGAGCGCCGAGGCCCTCGACGACCGGACGCTCGAGGTGCGGCTGCGCGAGCCGCGCAGCTACTTCCCCTACGTCCTCACGTCCCCGTGGGCGTATCCGTGGCCGCGGCACCGCTGCGAGGTGCTCGGGAAGGACTGGCGCGCGCCGGAGAACCTCGTCGGCAACGGGCCGTTCGTGATCGCCGAGTGGGGCGAGGAGTCGGCCCGCCTCGTCGCGAGCCCGCACTGGATCGGGCCGCGCGGCAACGTGCGGGAGATCCACGTGACGTTCACCGCCAAGGGGGAGCACGAGCTCGACGCCTGGCGCGAGGGGCGCTACGACGTCCTGCGCACGCCGCGGGCAGGCGCCGAGACCGCGCCGGAGACGCTCGCCCAGGTGATCCCGGAGCTCTCGCTCCAGTACATCGGCTTCAAGGCGACGAGCGGCCCGTTCGCCAACGAGCACGTCCGCAAGGCGTTCTCGGCGGGCCTCGACCGGGAGCGGCTGGTCGCCGCCAGCGGAAGCCTCCAGCGGGCGGCCACGAAGGGCGGCGCCATCCCGCCCGCCATGCCGGGTCACTCGCACCGGGTCGGCGTCGAGTACGACCCCGAACGAGCGCGCGCGCTGCTCGCCGAGGCCGGCTATCCGGAGGGGCGGGGCCTGCCGGAGCTCACGCTCGGCGCCCCGAAGTCGACGGTCATCGACGCCTTCTTCCTCGCCGAGGAGTGGGAGAAGCTCGGAGCGCGCGTGCGCGTGGCGCGCACCGCGGGGCACGACCCGCCCGACATGGCCGACTGCGACTTCTGGCTCTCCGGCTGGACGGCCGACTATCCAGATCCGGAAGGGTTCTTCCACGGCCTCTTCCGGAGCGACTGGCCGTTCTACCGGGACGAGGACATCGACGAGCTCCTCGCCGCCGCGCGCACGCTCGGCGACCAGGGCGAGCGGCTGCGCCTCTACCACGAGATCGACCGCCTCTGGGTGGCCGAGCACGCGGGCATCCTCCCGCTGGCCTACGGCCGGGCGATGCTCCTTCGCCGTCCGTGGGTCGAAGGGCTCTGGGCGAGCCCGCTCTCGCGCGCCCATCTCGACGAGGTCGTCGTCGGCGACCGGACGGCGTCAGCGGTTCCGGTCCCAGACGAGCCGGAGGCCCTCGAGGGTCAGGAGCGGATCGACCCGTTCGATCGTCTCTGAGTGCGGCGCGATCAGGTCGGCGAGGCCGCCGGTGGCGACGACCGGAGCGGCGTCCCCGAGCTCCTCGCGCATGCGCTTGACGATCCCGTCCACTTGGCCGGCGAAGCCGTAGACGAGCCCTGACTGGAGAGCCGACGCGGTCGTCTTGCCGATGACGCTCCGCGGCTCGGCGAAGTCGACCTTCGTCAGCCGGGCCGCGCGCAGGAAGAGCGCGTCCATCGAGACCTCGATTCCCGGGGCGAGGACCCCGCCGACGTACTCGCCGGCGCTCGAGACGGCGTCGAAGTTCGTCGAGGTGCCGAAGTCGACGACGATGCAGGGCGCGCCGTGGCGCTCCCGCGCGGCGACGGCGTTGGCGATACGGTCCGGGCCGACCTCGCGCGGGTCGTCGTAGAGGATCGGGATGCCGGTCTTCACCCCCGGCCCGAGCACCATGAGCGGCGCCTCCGCGTAGCGCTCGGCGAGCTCCTCGTACGAGCGCACGAGGAGCGGCACCGTGGATGCGAGGGCGACCCCGGTGACGTCCTCGAAGTCGAGGTCCCGCAGCTCCAGGAGGCGGAGGACGAGCGCCGCAATCTCGTCGCCGGTGCGCTCGCCCTCGGTGGCGACGCGCCAGCTCTCGACCAGGCGACTCTCGGCGAAGAGCCCGAGAACGGTCTGGGTGTTCCCTACGTCGACCGCGAGGAGCATGCTTCGCCGCGGAGAGCGCGCAGCACCCTTCGGCGGCTACTCGTCTTCGCCCGCGAGCGTCTCGCCGAGCTTCTGGGCGAGGGCCTCCGGCGTCAGCGCAGGCCCGTCACCCTCGCCGCGAAGCTCCTCGATCGTCACGTCGCTCGAGGTGTAGACCTCCGCGCGGGGGATGATGCGCGTGGGGCGGTTCTTGTCCCAGACCCAGACGTCCTCCATCGTGAGGTGGAAGAACGGATACGTCGTCTGCGGCAGCACCTTGAGCTCGTGCCGGTTGCAGAGGTAGGTGGAATCCTGCGTGACGATGCAGTAGCGGAAGAGGCTGAAGACGGCCGAGTACTCCTTCTTCAGCCGGAGCTCGAGCTCGGCCTCGTACTCGTCCAGCTCGTCGAGGTGCGACATGAGGCTCATTCTACCGCTCGGCCGCGCCCGCTCCCGTCCGCCCGGGCGGCCGCTCAGCCCCCGAGGAGGTCGACGATACGGCGTCCGTCCGGAAGGGCGAGGGCGGGATCGAGCTCGTGGAGCGGCTCCAGAACGAACCGTCGCTCGGCGAGGCGGGGATGCGGCACCGTGAGGCCGGGCTCGTCGACCACCTCGCCGCCGTAGAGGAGGAGGTCGAGGTCGATGGGCCGGGGGCCGAATCGCGGCCCGGTCCCGCGCCGGCGACCGAGCTCCCGCTCCACGGCCAGGAGCCGCTCGAGAAGCTCGCGCGGCGAGAGCGTGGTCTCGACCGCAAGCGCGCCGTTCAGGAAGGGCGGCTGATCCTCGTACCCGACGGGCTCCGTCTCCCGGAGGCTCGAGACGGCGACGACCTCGATGCCCTCCTGGGCCCCCACGAGCCCGACGGCGCGCCGGATCGTCGCCTCGCGGTCACCGAGGTTCGCCCCCAGGCCCACGTAGGCCCTCACGAGCTCAGTGGCGGAGGCGCTCGATCGTCGCGGCGGTGAACTCGGCGGGGGCCCCGAGGCGCACCTCCGGCTTGCGGACGCGGACCCGGACCCGCGAGACGGGAAAGCGGTCGAGGAGGTCGTCGGCGACGGCGGCGGCGAGGGCCTCGATCAGGTTGAAGCGGGTGCCCTCGCTGACCGCCCGGACGCGGGCGACAACCTCGGTGTAGTCGACGGTGTCGGCGAGCGCGTCCGAGCGGACGCCCGCGTCGTGCGCGACCAGAAGGACGTCGAAGAGAAACGGCTGGCCGTGTTCCTTCTCCTCCTCGAGCGCTCCGTGGAACCCCGTCAGCTCGAGCCCCTGCAGCTCGATCATCACCTCGCTCACATCGTGACCGCGCGCGCGGCGGCGAGCGCCTCCACGTGCTCGCGGACGTCGTGGACGCGGAAGAGCGACGCTCCCCGCTCGAAGGCGAGCACCGCGACGGCGACGCCGGCCGCGACCGGGCCGGTCAGCGCGTCCGGGTCGCCGAGGATCCTGCCGAGGAAGCGCTTCCTCGACGCGCCGACGAGGACGGGGCGGCCGAGCGCGACGATCTCGTCCAGGCGGGCGAGAAGCTCGAGGTTGTGCTCGACCGTCTTCCCGAAGCCGAGACCCGGATCGAGGCAGACGCGCTCCTCGGGGATCCCCGCCGAGACGGCGAACGCGAGGCGTTCCTCGAGGAAGGCGCCCACGTCGGCGACGACGTCGTCGTAGCGCGGCTCGACCTGCATCGTCCGCGGCGTCCCGAGCATGTGCACGAGGCAGAGATAGACGCCGGTGTCGGCGACGACGCCGGCCAGATCAGGATCGGCGCGGAGGGCGGTCACGTCGTTCACCATCACGGCGCCGTGCGCGATCGCGCGCTGCGCCACCTCCGCCTTGGACGTGTCGATCGACACGGGCGCGCCCGCGAGCGCCACGAGGACCGGCTCGACCCGCGCGAGCTCCTCGTGCAGCGGGACTCCCTCGGAGCCCGGGCGCGTCGACTCGCCCCCGACGTCGACGAGCGCGGCGCCCTCGTCGAGGAGCCGGCGCGCGTGCCGGACGGCGTCCTCGCGCGAGGCGAAGTCGCCTCCGTCGGAGAAGGAATCCGGCGTCACGTTCAGGACCCCGAGCACCGACGGCCGCGGAAACGCCTGCTCGAGCGGGGGCCTCACGAGGCGAGCGTATCCTACGGCGCGCGCCGCCGATGATCGACCTCCACGCGCACATCCTCCCGGGTCTCGACGACGGCGTGCGGACGATCGAGGAGGCTCGGGCCCTCGCCCGGCACGCGTCCGCCGAAGGCGTCGCCGCCGTCGCGGCCACGCCGCACGTCCGCGCCGACTACCCCACGAGAGCGGAGCAGATGGAGGCGCGGGTCGCCGAGCTGCGAGCCGACTTCGCCGAGCAGGGAATCGCGCTGCAAATCCTGCACGGCGGCGAGGTCGACCTCTCGTTCGGTAGCTCGCTCTCGAGCGGCGAGCTCCGCCGCTTCACGCTCGCGCAGAACGAGAGGCACCTGCTGCTCGAGTTCCCGTACCGCGGCTGGCCCCCATATC
The DNA here is from genome assembly GCA_036260055.1 of Gaiellaceae bacterium. Lineage (GTDB taxonomy): Bacteria > Actinomycetota > Thermoleophilia > Gaiellales > Gaiellaceae > DASQWP01. Next base: position 7,896 of record DATAAQ010000118.1, read on the forward strand.
TCTCGGGCTCGGTGGTCGAGCTCGTCGAGCTCGGGTTCGTCCCCGTCCTCGCGCACCCCGAGCGGAACGCCGCCGTGCGGGCCGCTCCCGAGCGTCTCGGCGAGCTCGTCAGGCTCGGCGCGCTCGTCCAGATCACGGCCGCCTCGCTCGACGGCCGGCTCGGCCGCTCGTCCCGGGAGGCGGCGCTCCGCCTGCTCGAGCTCCGGCTGGCGCACGTCCTCGCCAGCGACGCGCACACGCCCGAGATCAGGGCTGCGGGGCTGGCCGCGGCTGCCGACGCGCTCGGCGACGCCGGGCTCGCGCGCTACCTGACGGAGGAGGCGCCGGCGGCGATCGTCGCCGGCGAGGCGGTCGCCCATCCGCCCCCGCTCCGCCGGCGCAGGCGCCTTCTCTTCTTCTGAGCCTCCCCGGTCGCCTGCGGAGCGGTCAGTCGCCCGCGATGAAGAACCGCCAGGTGCCGTCCGGCTCGATGCCGGCCCGCCAGCCGAGGTAGCCGCTGCCCGCGCCGTACGCGTCGGCGAGGTCGCCGAGCAGCTCCCGCTCGTACGGCGTCAGCTCGTCCTCCTGCT
>DATAAQ010000119.1:0-8745 GCA_036260055.1 Gaiellaceae bacterium
TGACGCAGGCCGAGCTCGCGGCCGACCTGCTGCGGGCGGCCGATCCCGAGCTCGACGTCGCCCTCGTCCCGATCACGACGGCAGGCGACCGCGACCGCTCGCGGCCGTTCGGCCAGATCGGCGAGCGCGGCGTCTTCGTGAAGGAGATCGAGGAGGCGCTCCTCGCCGACCGCATCGACGTCGCCGTGCACTCGGCGAAGGACATGACCTCGAGCGACGCCGAAGGGCTGGCCGTCGGGGCCTACCTGCCACGGGACGATCCGCGGGACGCACTCTGCGGGGCGACGGCGCTCCGGGCGGGCATGCGCCTCGGGACGGCTTCCGTCCGGCGGCGCGCCCAGCTCCTCGCGCTCGAGCCGGATCTCGCGGTCGAGCCCCTCCGCGGGAACGTGGACACGCGCCTGCGCAAGATGCGTGAGCGGGGGCTCGACGCGATCGTGCTCGCCGCCGCGGGCCTCGACCGGCTCGGCCTTGCCGCCGAGGTGGGCCGCCGCTTCGAGCCGGCCGAGCTCGTTCCCGAGGCCGGCCAGGGGGCGCTCGCGCTCCAGGTCCGCGCGGGGGACGAGCGCCTCGTCGCGGCGGCGGACGACCCGGCGACGCGCCTTCGGGTCGAGGCCGAGCGTGCCTGCGTCTTCCGCATCGGGGCCGGGTGCCTCGCCCCCGTCGCCGCCCACCACGACGGCGGAGCCCTGACCGCTCTCGTCGCCGCCGAGGACGGAAGCTGGATCGAGCGCCGGGAGGGCGCCGACCCCTGCGCGCTGGCGGACGAGCTCATCGCCGCCGCGGCGGCCCGGCGGGGATGAGGGTCGTCCTCACGAGGCGGGCGGGCGCGAACGACCGCCTCGCCCAGCGGCTCCGGGAGGAGGGCTTCGACGTCGCCGAGGCGCCGCTCATCCGGGTGGAGCCGCTGCCGGGCCCGCCGCTCCGCGTGGAGGGGTACGACTGGCTCGTGGTGACGAGCCGGGCCGGCGTCGCGGAGCTGTTCCGCCGCCTTGCGGGACCGCTGCCGCGCGTGGCGGCGATCGGGCCGGGCACGGCGGAGGCGCTCCGGGAGCGCGGAGTCGAGCCCGCCCTCGTCGCGCGCGACTCGACCCAGGAGGGGCTCGCCCGGGAGCTGCCGTCTCCGGCCGGCCGGGTCCTCTTCGCCGGCGCCGAGGGAGCGCGCGACGTGCTCGTGCGCGAGCTCGCCGCCGACTTCCTCCCGCTCTACCGCACCGTGCCGCTGCGGCCGGCCGCCTTTCCCGCCGGCGACGTCGTGGTCGTCGCCTCGGCCTCGGCGGCCCGCGCGCTGGCCGAGGCCGCGCCCGGCCGCGCCTGCGTCTCCATCGGCCCGGTGACGAGCCGGGCGGCCCGCGAGCGGGGACTCCGGGTCGCCGCCGAGGCGACGACGCCGGACGTGGAGGGCCTCGTGCGAGCGGTTAAGCTCGCCGCATCCCGAGCGGCTTCATCACCTTCCTGACCGACTTCGGCCTCGAGGACGACTTCGTCGGCGCCTGCCGGGGCGTCATCAAGCGCATCGCGCCGGACGCCGAGGTGATCGACATCACCCACGGCATCCAGCCTCAGCACGTCCTCCAGGGCGCGCTCGTCCTCGCGAACACGCTGCCGTACATGCCGGAGGGGGTCCACCTGGCGGTCGTCGATCCCGGTGTCGGCGGCCCCCGCAAGCCGGTCGCGCTCGCGGGCCGGGACGGCCGCCGCTACGTCGGCCCCGACAACGGGCTGCTGCTCGTCGCCGCGGAGCGGCTGGGTGGGATCGAGGCGGCCGTCGAGCTCGCCAACGAGGACTACATGCTCCGGCCCGTCTCGGCCACGTTCCACGGGCGTGACGTCTTCGCTCCCGCGGCCGCGCACCTCGTCCGCGGCGTCCCGCTGGCGGAGCTCGGCCCGCCGCTCCCCGCGGACGAGCTCCAGCGCCTCGAGGTGCCGAAGCCCCACGTCGGCTCGCGACGCCTGCGGGCGACCGTCCTCTTCGTCGACCGCTTCGGGAACGTCCAGCTCAACCTGACGAGCGCCGATCTCGAGCAGGTGGGGATCGTGCCGGGGACGACCGTCGAGGTGGAGGCCGGCTTCGAGCGCTACTACGCGATCGCGGCGCGCACGTTCGCCGAGGTTCGCCGCGGCGACATCGTCCTCTACGAGGACGCGTACAGGAACATCGCGCTCGCGATCAACCAGGGAAGCGCGGCCGACATGTTCACCGCCCGCGTCGGCGAGGAGTTCCGCCTCGCCGCCGCCGAGCGATGAGCGAGCGGCTCGAGGCCCTCGGGCGCCGCTTCGCCCGCCTCGCCACCCGGGCCGTCGTCGCCCGACCCTCGCTCTGGCCGCTCTTCCGCGGGCCCTTGCGGGTCCAGTTCGACCGGCTGGCCCCCTCGTGGGACGACCGCCGGGCGCTCGACGCGCTCGCGCCGCTCGAGGCCGCCCTCGAGCGCCTCGACCGCGAGCCCCGCCGCGTGCTCGACGTCGGTACCGGGACGGGCAAGGGCGCTCGGCTCGTGGCTCTCCGCTTCCCGGAGGCGGAGGTCACGGGGATCGACCTCTCTCCCGCGATGGTGGCGGAGGCGCAGAGCCTCCTCCCGGCGGAGCTGGCCGGCCGGGTGCGCTTCCAGGTCGGCGACGCCTCGGCCGTACCCAACGAGAACGGCGCGTTCGACCTCGTCGTCCTGCTGAACATGATCCCCTTCTTCGCCGAGCTCGCGCGCGTCACCGCTCCGGGCGGCACGGTGGTGATCGTCGGCTCCGCCGGGCCGGAGACGCCGATGTACACGCCGTGGGGGACGCTCCGCCGTGAGCTTGCCCGGGCCGGCTTCGAGGGCTTCGAGGAGCTGACGGCGGGCGAGGGCGACGCGTTCCTTGCCCGTCGGCGCGGCCCCGGCTAGGATGCGGCAAACGGCGTTCGCGGCGCGGTAGCACCGGCCCGGACGCCGTTCCTACGGCGCGAAGTCGTCCGGGTGTTCGGCGACAATCGGGGCCGATCCGTGACCGAGCTGGCCGGCAGACTGCAGGGTTCCGTGCTGGAGCGGCGCTTCCGCTTCGCCGAGAACGGCACGACGCTCGCGCGCGACACGGTCGCCGGCGTGACGACCTTCATCGTCATGTCGTACATCATCTTCGTGAACCCGGCGATCCTGAGCTTCGCCGGCGTCGAGGGGCTCGAGGGCCGCGGGCTCCCCTTCGACGGTGTCCTCGCCTCGACGTGCCTCGTCGCGGGAGCGATGAGCATCCTCATGGGCCTCGTCACGAACCGCGCGTACGCGATCGCGCCCGGGCTCGGGTTGAACGCGGTCGTCGCGTTCACGCTCGTGGCGACCGAGGGGCTGGGCTTCCCCGAGGCGATGGGCATCGTCGTCATGGAGGGCGCGCTCGTCACCGCCCTCGTCCTCGTGGGCATGCGCGAGCGCGTCATGCGGGCGATCCCGCTCGAGCTCAAGAAGGCGATCGCCATCGGGATCGGCCTCTTCATCGCGTTCATCGGCCTCGTCAACTCGGGTGTCGTCGTCCGGGGGGAGGGGACGCCGGTCATGCTCGCGGAGTTCACGACGTGGCCGATCCTCGTCGTCGTCTTCGGGCTCGTCCTCACGATCGCGCTGCGCGCGATCGGCTTTCGCGGCGACCTCCTCGTCGGCATCGTGGCCACGACCGCGTTCGCGACGCTCGTGAACTGGGCCACCGACTACTCGGCCTTCACGCAGCCGGGCGTGGCGCGCTGGCCCGACGACATCGTCCAGAGCCCGAACTTCGGCCTCCTCGGCGAGGTCAGCTTCGACTCGTTCGCGACGGTCGGGATCGTGACCACGATCGCGCTCGTCTTCTCCCTGTTCCTCGCGGACTTCTTCGACACGATGGGGACGCTCGTCGGCGTCGGCAGGCAGGCGGGGTACCTGACGCCCGAAGGAGAGCTCCCGCAGATCCGCAGGCCGCTGCTCGTCGACTCGCTCGCGGCCGTGGCCGGGGGCGCGGCCTCGTCGTCCTCGGCGACGACGTACATCGAGTCGGGCGCCGGGGTCGGCGTCGGCGGCCGGACGGGCTGGGTGAGCGTGGTCACGGGGGCGCTCTTCTTCCCCTTCCTCTTCATCGCGCCGCTCATCGGGATGGTGCCCGCTCAGGCGACGGCGCCCGCGCTCATCATCGTCGGGTGGCTCATGATCACCGCGCTCACGGAGGCGGAGGAGCGTGCGGAGCCGGGGCAGCCCGCGGGCGGCCGCAAGCTGGCCGGCATCGACTTCCACGACCTCGCCATCGGCCTCTCGGCGGCGCTCACGATCATGGTGATGCCGTTCACGTACTCGATCACGAACGGGATCGGCTTCGTCTTCATCGCCTACGTCCTCATCCGCCTGGCGCAGGGTGAGGGCCGGCGCGTCCATCCGCTCATGTACGCGGCCGCGCTCGCGTTCGCGATCTTCTTCCTCATCCCGCTCCTGCACGACAACCTGAGCTGGATCTAGCCGGCGGCGCGCCCGGCGCCGACGTCGTCAGGTTCGCGACGGCCGTGAGGCCGGAGCGCGGCGGGCTCGGCGACGAGGTCTGAGCGGGCGGACGCCAGTGGCGAGGGCCGGAATCGAACCGGCGACACCACGGTTTTCAGCCGTGTGCTCTACCAACTGAGCTACCTCGCCGAGCGGCCTCTCAGTGTAGCGGCGCCGCTGTATGTTCTCCGGCCGTGCGCCCCGGCCGGAGGATCGCGATCATCGGCGCCGCCCTCGACCTCGGGGCGGGGCGACGCGGCGTCGACATGGGCCCTTCGGCGATCCGCTACGCGGGGCTGGAGGAGCGCCTGGCGGGCCTCGGGCTCGACGTCGCCGACTGGGGCAACGTCGAGACCGCCGTCGCCGAGGCGACCGCCTCGGGCGATCCGCGCGCCCGGTTCCTGGAGGAGATCAGGGTGGCGTGCGAACGCGTCGCCCGCCGGGTCGCGGCCGCCGTCGCCGAAGGCCGGATGCCCCTCGTCCTCGGAGGCGACCACTCGGTCGCGCTCGGGACGCTCGGCGGGCTCGCCGCCGCGCACGGGCGGGGAGGCGTGCTCTGGCTGGACGCGCACGGCGACCTGAACACGCCCGCGACCTCGCCGAGCGGCAACGTCCACGGCATGCCGCTCGCGGCGGCGCTCGGGCGGGCGGGCGACCCGTTCCGGAGCGAGGCGTGGCCGCTCCCGATGCTCGATCCCGACCGCGTGATGCTCGTGGGCGTCCGCTCCCTCGACGAGGGCGAGCGCGCGCTCGTGCGCGAGGTCGGGATGGGCGTCTACACGATGACCGAGCTCGATCGCCGCGGGGTCGAGGCCGTCGTCCGCGAGGCGCTCGAGCGTATCGAGGGCGCGGCGTTCGTCCACGTCTCGCTCGACATGGACGTCGTCGATCCGGACGTCGCGCCCGGCGTCGGCACCCCCGTGCGCGGCGGCCTCTCCTACCGCGAGGCGCACCTCGCCATGGAGCTCGTCGCCGAGTCCGGCCTGCTCGGATCGCTGGAGATCGTGGAGGTGAACCCCGTTCTCGACCGCGAGAACGCGACGGGGCAGCTCGCGGTGGAGCTCGCCGCGAGCGCGCTGGGCGCCACGATCCTCTAGGAGGCGGCGAGGAAGGTCTCGACGCGGTCGGCCGTCTCGGCGAACGCGTCCCAGAGCACGGAGTGGCCGCCGGGGACGACGGCCAGCTCGAGGAGGGCGCCGAGGGCCCGCCGGTAGAGCTCGGCCTCGCCGGCGCCGACGACCTTGGATCCGGCCCCCACGAGGAGGAGCGTCGGGAGGCGGAGACGCTCGTAGGCCGGCGGCGGCGCCGTCAGCTCGAGGTAGGTGGCGGCGATGCAGGGCTGTGAGTAGCGGTAGCCGTAGCGGCCCCCCTCGTCCCGGACGAGGTGCTCGCGGAGCTCCTCCTCGACCAGCTCGCGCGGCGTGTGCAGGAGGTCGACGGAGCGCTCCGCGAACGCCTCCTCCACGCTCGCGAACCGCTTCGGGGTCGACTCGTACTCGGCGAGCTGGCGGGCGAAGTCCTGCGGGACGTTCATGGCCGGGTCGAGGAGCGCGGCGCGCTCGACGATCTCGGGCCGGCGGGCCGCCACCTCCATCACGAGGCGTCCGCCGAAGCTGTGCCCCACCCAGGCCGCCGGCTCGCCGAAGGTCTCGAGGACGTCCTCCACGTGGGCCGCGAGCGTCCACGGCTCGTCCCACGGCGAGCGGCCGTGGCCCCGAAGGTCGGGTGCGAGGACGTGGAAGCGCCGCGCCAGGCGCTCCTCTGCGAGCTTCCGGAAGCGGCGCCCGTGGCCGGTGATCCCGTGCAGGCAGACGACGTGGGGGGCGCCCGGCGCGCCCCACTCGTGGACGTGCAGCCGCACTAGAGCTTGCCCTCGAGTCCGTCCACGAGCGGCGGCAGCGTCTCCCGCCAGTCGCCGACGAGACCGACGTCGGCGGCGCGGAAGATCGGGGCCCGCTCGTTCGCGTTCAGGGCGGCGATGACCCCCGCCTTGACCGACCCGACGAGGTGCTCGAAGGCGCCCCGGACGCCGACGGCGAGGTACAGCCGGGGCGCGACGGTCCGCCCGGTGAGGCCGATCTGGCGGTTCTTCGGGAGCCAGCCCGCGTCGGCGACGTCGCGGCTCGCGCCGACGGCGGCGCCCAGCCTCCCTGCGAGCGCGGCGACCTCCGGGAGGGCCTCCGGACCGCCGACGCCCTTGCCGACGCAGAGGACGACCGCGGCGGCGTCGAGCTCGTGGGCGGCCGTGTCGGGCTCGCGTCTGCGCTCGAGGAGGCGGGTTCGCGGCGCGGGAAGGCCGTCGAGCCGGAGATCGACCCGCTCGGCCTCCACGTCGTCGCGCGGCTCGACCGGGGCGAACATCCCCGGCCGCACCGTCGCGAGCTGGGGCGTGGTCGAGCCCATGATGACCGAGACGATGTTCCCGCCGTACGCGGGCTTGTACTGGATCAGACGCCCCGCCTTGTCGACGGCGAGGTCGACGCAGTCGCCCGTCATCCCCAGCTCGAGCTCTCCCGCCGCACGCGGGCCGTAGTCGCGGCCCGTGACCGTCGAGGGGATCAGGAGGACGTGCGGGCGCTCGCGCTCGAGCACCTGCCGGAGGGCGGCTGCGTACGTCTCGGGGTGGTACTCCGCCAGGCGCTCGTCGTCGAGCACGACCACGCGCTCGGCGCCGTGGCGGGCCGCCTCGCGGGCCGCGTCGTCCGCGCCCGCGCCGAGGACGAGCGCGACGTTCGCGCCGCCGAGCTTTCCCGCGAGCTCGCGTCCCTTGCCGAGGAGCTCGAGCGAGACCCGCCGTGGCCGGCCGTCGACGACCTCGACGACCGACCAGCAGTCGTAGGCCTTGCCGGGCTTCTCGCCGAGCCGCTCGGGCTTCTCCCAGGGTGAGAGCGGCGGTCCGCCCGCCGCAGCGAGGAGCTCGAGTATGCGCGCGGCCGCCTCGCCGGGCGTGGCGGCCCTCTCGCCGCGCCGCTCCGGCGTGACGTCCCTGACGGCGAGCACGCGCGTGGGCGAGCCGGTCTGGCCGAAGCGCTTGTCGTACTCGTGGACCTCCGGAACGAGATCGGTCGCCTGCCAGAGCGTGACGCGGCCGGCGGTCGGGGTCGCCTCGACGTCGCGCCTCGCCGGCCAGATGCCCTGGTTGATGCTCTCCGTGACGGAGAGGACGGCCGGCGGCGCCAGCTCGTAGGTGTCGTAGCCCTCGTCCGTCTCCCGGCGGGCGCGGATGCGGCCGTCGAGGAGCTCGATGCGGTCGACGTTCGTGAGCTGGGGCCAGCCGAGGTGGGCGGCCACCTCGGGCGGGACCTGCCAGGTCTCCGAGTCGACGGTCTTGCGCCCGCAGAGGACGAGGTCGGCGCCCTCGCGGGCGAGCGCGAGCGCGAGCGTCCTCGAGGTGCCGATCGTGTCGGCGACGGCGAACACGTGGTCGGAGAGGTGGATCGCGCGGTCGACTCCCATCGCGAGCGTCGTCGCGAGCACCGCCTCGGCCTGCGGCGGCCCCATCGTCATCGTCACGACCTCGCCGCCGTCGGCCTCCCGGAGCCGCAGGGCCTCGGTCACGGCGTAGACGTCGAACTCGTTCAGCTCGAGCGGGACGCCTTCGCGGACGAGCTTGCGCGTCTCCGGGTCGAGCCTGACGTGGGCCGGGTTCGGCACCTGCTTGACGAGGCAGACGATCTTCACGGCGGCTCGAATCTAGCGCTTCGGCGGTTTCGAGCCGTGCTCCTCGTCCGAGGGGTCGTAGTACGTGCGGCCCCGGAGCTCCTCGGGGAGGTAGTCGACCTCGTAGCCGGCCGGGTCGCTCGGCGGGTAGATGTACCCCTCGCCGTGGCCGAGCTTCTTGGCGCCGCGGTAGTGCGTGTCCCGGAGCGGCTTCGGCGGGCGGACGGCGCCGTGCTCGCGGACGTCGCGCTGGGCGCCGCGAAGGGCGGCGAGGACGGCATTCGACTTCGGCGCCCGCGCCAGGTAGATCGTCGCGTGCGCGAGGTTCAGCTGCGCCTCCGGGAGGCCGACGTGCTCGACGGCGTGCGCGGCCGCCGCGGCGACGAGGAGCGCCCGCGAGTCGGCCATCCCGACGTCCTCCGACGCGTGGACGATGAGACGGCGGGCGATGTAGCGCGGGTCCTCGCCGCCGGCGATCATCGCCGCGAGGTAGTAGATGGCGGCGTCGGCGTCCGAGCCGCGCATGCTCTTGATGAAGGCGGAGATGATGTCGTAATGCTGGTCGCCCTGCTTGTCGTACGCCAGCGCGCGGCGCTGGATCGCTTCCTCGGCGACC